>JAEUTB010000248.1 GCA_016787995.1 Flavobacteriales bacterium
CGATCGGCCATGGACACACGCGCTCTGGCGTACCCTCCGCACCGCTCTACAACCTCAGCGACACCATCGTGGTGCGAATCACCGGACAGGTGAAGCTGGATGGCAGCTGCGCTGGTGGCACGCCCCTCTATGGCTTTCAGCGGAAGGAAGGTGATGCGTGGGTGGACTACCTGCCGCCCTGCGATGTGCAGTTGTGTTGTGGTATGCCGAGTTCGGAATGGGTGCAGCATACCGTGTGCTTGATCCCACAACACATCGCCATGCCCGGGCGCGGGAGGCCGTGGAAGCCGGGTGAATACCGCGCGGTGGTGCTGCTGGTGGGCGATAAGGAATTGGTGGGTCCGCCGTTCACGGTAGTGGATGAGGAGTGACGCTTCGTACCGGAGCCAACAGCGCGATCACTTTCCCAAGCCGACCTCCGCCACGCGTTTCGCGATACGATCCACGCGCATGTACGCCGTGTTGCTCAACACCACCACGGTGAGCGGTCGGTCGAGGAAACGAAGCACGAAGGTGGCGTAACCGGGCCAGCCACCGGAGTGGTGGGCCACGCGTTCGTTCGCGCCGCCACCGTCGATGAACCAGCCCAGGCCGGTCTCCGTGGGTTCGCCTTTCTTCGTGCGTTGCACGGTGGTCATGCTGTCCTGCGAGGCGAACGAGAGTACGGTGCCGGAGCGGAGCGCAGCATCCCAGAGCGCGAAGTCATGCAAGTTGCTGTTCACGGTGCCATCGCCGGTGATGCCGTCGAGCCAGCGCACGAAGTCCTGATCAGGGATGCTGTCGGGCAGATGGAACGCCCCGGTGCTGTCGCGCATGCTGCCGTAAGCGTAAGCGGGGATCACCTCACCGCTGCGACGGGTGTTGTACACGCGGGTGCGTTCCAGTCCGGCCGGTCGGAAGAGCAGCTCGTCCATGGCTTGCGCGTAGGGGCGACCGGTGATGCGTTCGATCAGGCAGGCCAGCAGCACATAGCCGGTGTTGCTGTACTCTTCGCGTTTGCCGGGCTTGAAGTCGGCCTTCGGCTTGTGCTCCACCAGCGCGGCGAGCACATCGGCGTTGGTGGCGATGCGTTCCTTGTTCCAGTGCTTCTCCAACAGCTCCATGTAATCGGGTAGGCCACCGGTGTGGGAGAGGAGTTGCCGAATGGTCACGTCGCGATAGGGCAGTTCGGGGAGGTGCTGTTGTACACGATCGTCAAGGCGCAGGCGACCCTGTTCCGTCAAGCGCATGATCGCACTTGCGGTGAAAGGCTTGCTGCACGAGGCCAGTTCGAAGAGCGTGGTGTCGGTGAGCGTTTCTCCGGTGCGGCGGTCGGCCAGGCCGAGGCAGCTGCTGTAACGCACGCGGCCACTGTCGATCAGCATCACGCAACCGTCGAAGGCTGCACGCGTGTGTTTGTCGAGGAGGTAGGCATCGAGGGTGCTGCGCAGGTCGGTGTCGGTGGGCATGTCGCGCTGCACGCTGTCCTTGGCGAAGAGCAACTTGCTGGGCCGGTTGCCCATGCCCACGATGCGTGCCTTCTTGCTCAGCACCACGTTCAAGGCGTCGCTCTCGGTGGGGTCGTAGCCGTAGCTGAAGAAGAGCCGATAGCTGGTGGGGCTGCGCTTCACGAGGCTGTCCAAGTGCGGTGTACCGAGGGCGCTGCTCATCTGCCCGAAGCTGTTCTTCAGCACCGAAGGGCGGAAGAGCAAGGCGAG
This sequence comes from Flavobacteriales bacterium, assembly GCA_016787995.1. GTDB lineage: Bacteria > Bacteroidota > Bacteroidia > Flavobacteriales_F > PHOS-HE28 > PHOS-HE28. The sequence continues at coordinate 1,698 of JAEUTB010000248.1, forward strand.
CGGACCCCCGAGCTCGTCGTGCATGGCTTCGTAGTCGCCACGCTCGAAGGCTTCCGCGAATCGGCGCGCTGTGGCCGCATTGGCGCTATCGTTCTGAGCGGTGGTGGCGGTGGCGAGCGCGAGGGTGGTGGCGAGGAGCAGGTGGCGCATGGGCGCAAGGTATTCGGCAACGGCATCCGGCCCCTGGTGTTCCTTCGCGCACGTTTTAAGTGGTCATTGAGTACGCCACATATGGGGTGGCGAACGGCTACCTTCGGCACGGCCACAACCGTACGGGGACGTCCCCGTCTTCCTTGAAACAACCTGCCCATGCGCCACTTTCTTCTTCTTGTCATCGCCTGGTCGACCATCGCCGCGCACGCCCAAGGTTACGGCTGGGACTGGGCATGGTCCGCTGGCAGCGCGGGATCCGAGAATGCCCAAGTCAGCATATCGCCCCAAGGCGATGTCCATGTGTACGGCGGTTTCGAGAACAGCATCGATGCGAATGGCACCACGCTCACGAGCAGCGGTCAGGACGATGGCTTCGTACTATCGCTTGCAGCCGATGGCAGCGTCAACTGGTCCGCGGTGGCGCACCATACCGGATCCCTCACCGTTCACGATGTGGCCTACCGTAGCTCGGGCGAAGTGGTGGTCTGCGGCACCGTGTTCCATAACGGCGATGCGGCTCAATTCGGCGCCTTCTCGTTGGAGGGTATGGAGTTCGGAACGCAAGCCTTCGTGGGCGGACTTTCTCCAGCGGGCGAATGGCTCTGGGTGAGCGGTGTGGGTGGCCCCATCAGTACGGAAGGTTGGCTGGTGGAAGTGGATGGGGCCGATGCGATCCTGCTCGGATGCAAGTGGGGCAATGGTCTGGCCGTGTACCGCTACACGGGTGCGGGCGTTGCCGGCTGGTCCGCTTCGGCCACGAGCACCGGTAGTTCGGTGGACCTCTACGCTATGGATGTGTTGCCCGATGGGAACCTCGTACTCACGGGTCGCTGTTATGGGTCGGGTACGTTCGGAGCGAACACCATCAGCGTGAGTGGCAACTTCTACGATGCCTATGTGGCGCGGCTTTCGGTCGAAGGTGACTGGATCTGGGTACGTCAAGCGGGTGGAAGCCATTGGGACAAAGGGTTCGGTGTGATCGCCGATGAACAAGGTGATGTCTACGTGGCGGGAACCTTCCGCAACACGGCCACCTTCGGCACTGCGCAGGTCACCGCCACGGGTAGTAATAACGACGGTTGGTTGGCGAAGCTGAATGGCAACGGCGATTGGCAATGGGTCGTGCAGATGGGTTCCACCGCCTACATGGAGGTCTACGGTATGGACATGAACGATGACGGCGATCGCCTCGTTCTCACGGGCAGCTATGCCTTCAATACACCCACCATAGGAGGCTATGATCTACCGGCGCCCGCAAGCAATGATCTGTACGTGATCGAATACAGCACGGCAGGGGAGGTGCTTGGTGCCTACGGAGCCGGCAGTACGGGTAACGATAATGGAAGTGGGGTGGCATACGGTGCAGACGGTGCATTGTACGTGGCCGGCGTATTCGGGGCACCCCTGCAACTCGGTCCGATCGCGTTGACCAGCGTGGCGACGCCCGACCTTTGGGTGGGGCGCTTGAGTCCTGTGATCTCCACCGGAAGTGCTGTGCAGGATCGACCGGACCCTGTGGCCATGCGTTATGCTTCGGACGGCACCGTGTGGATGGCTACCGATGGTACAGCGGGTGAGTTGGACGTGTTCGATGCGCGCGGGCGGCAGGTGCTTGGAACGCAGCTCATGGGCAGTGGTCCACATGCGCTGGGTACGTTGGTCGCTCCAGCCGGGCTGCATACGTGGATCTTCACCGCGGTGGATGGGCGCAGGACCAAGGGCAAGGTCGTGATCCAGTGATCCAGTGCGCGCTTGAAGCAGGGGGGATATTTGCCCATGCGTTGAATACCCTGGAATGATGGAACTTGGCACGATAGGTGGTTGAACATTCATTCGTTTCGCCACCACATCATGGAATACATTCGTCGTTGCCTAACGTTATTGCTTGGACTTTGCTTTCTCAATGCCTGTTCCGATGCGTTCGCCCAGCGTCTGGTGGTGGTGGTCACCGATGAAGCGGGCAAGCCGATGCCGGACGCCCGAGTGAGTTTGCGCGATGCGCACGACCGCGGTGTGAAGCCGACCAGCAAAAAGGATGGCATCTTCACCTTCGACGACATCCCCGAGGGTTATGATGCGTTGCAAGTGAAAGCCGCCGGCAAGGTGTTGAACGGCTGCCAATGGTTCAGGTCCCTACCCGACACGGTGCGGATGACGATGCGCAAGGGGCCGTATCACCTGATCGATGAAGGGCATCGGCAAGCGCGGCTCGTTTTCGATGAGCGCCGCTTGGAAGTGGACTACCACCATGGCATGCGCATGGACAGCTTGCGACCGTGGTTCGCGGAACGTGGTCTGGTCTGTGAGCCGCATACCTGTACCTACTTGCGGCGCAAGGGCGGTGGTAAGTACAAGCTGCATCACAATACCGAGCTGGAAACGGTGCGCAAGCACCCGGCGGTGATATGGGCTGGCCTCTATGCCGAGCACCAGAAAAGCCATCTCCATGAAGGGGTGGGTGTGACCCCGCATGCTGGGCTCAGTATGACCGCACAGCACCAATACAAGGGCATCGTGCGCATCACCTTCAACGCGGGCATGGAGCGTTCAGGCGCGTTCGGTTACATGATGGAGATCAACCGGATCCTCGATGGGTTCGGTTTCCGGTTGACGGAGACCACTTCAGGCTACGCGGACGAAGCGACGCTCTTCGAGGCCGTCAGCGATCATGGTGTGGAGGCGAAGCCTGTCTCCGGGCTGGCCGGTCCATTCCTGATCGGGCAGCTGGAGCAACTGGCGCGTCACCCTGCCGTGGCCAAGTTGGAGCTGGTGGTGCCGATGATGTTGGATCGATAGGTTAATGATCAACGATGCATCATGGTCCACACAACGCGTGAACTTCGGCTCATCTACGGTGTACCATAGCCTGATGCGCCACCTCCTAGCCGTCCTTCTACTTGCCGCTGGATCCCATGCGGGAGCGCAACTCGACAGGCTCTCCTTCCGCCTGAACTACGCCTTCATCGAGGATGATCCCACGCTCACGCCGTTGAAAGGCGACTATCGCGTGGAGTACATCGGGCGCGGGCAATACTGGACCGTGACGGATCCGCGTTGGACTGTTCACCACCCCGGTCAGCCGCGCAAGTTGACCCCGTGCATCAAGGTGAACGGAGCTCCGTTGATGGTGGTGGAAATGCCGCGGGTGTTGGGCTACCCGGATAACAAGCTGATCGTGATCCGCGGATCCGATACCATGATCGTGGACCTGAACCTGGACGGGCGCATGGAGACGCTCATGTTGGAGCGCACCGCCAAGATGGGTGTGCCACCGCGTCCGCCGGTGCTGCTGCCTTTCCGCAAGGGCTGGTTCACCAATGTCGACCTGGTGCTGGAGCCGAACACGATGGCGCTCACCGAACGCTCGGATCTCCTCTGGAGTGCTGAAGGCGAGGAGTTGCGTGGACTCTACCACACCAAGCACCACAGCTTCACGCTCGAGACGGACGGACTTCGCACCGGTCCCGTTTCCATCGTGATCGATCGCGACCCCAACTACGCGCACCACCAACTGGAGTTCCCCGCCAGCGGTCCGGGCACACGCTTCGAGCTGTACCTGCAGGACAGCACGGGCGTGACGCGCGAATCGATGAGCCTGCGTGTGGACATGCCTGCCGATGGAGAGACCAGCAAGTGGGTGGATGTGAGTGAACTGCCCTATGGCCGCTATACGGCCTACCTCCGTTGGGGCGATCAGGAGAGTCTGTTCTATCTGACATTCGGGTGGTGATGGCAGGCGACCCTACGTGTTCCCGCGGGCTCTGTGACCCAGGCACTAGGGAGCGCCTCTGATCGTGTAAGGGTCGGAGTGCGTACGGTCCTTCGCAGAACGGGACCATGGTTCCACTTCAATGAACTTTTCGCGAGCTTCGTTGACCACCTACGATACCATGCGTCCGATCCACAGGATACTCCTGCCTTTCGCGGTCCTCGTCACCAACGCTTCCATCGCGCAACCCTGCGATTGCACGGCCACCTTCAACTGGATGGTGAGCACCTTCGAGCAGAACGATGCAGGCTTCAAGCTCGTCGTGGATCGCAAGGGTGAAGCCGCCTATGCTGAGCACACCGAAGGCGTACGTGCGCGGTTGAGCGATGCGAAGGATCTCATGGCCTGCAAGGAGTTGCTGAACCAATGGCTGCAGTGGTTCCGGCGTGGACACATCGGTATCGGCCCCACCGAAAAAGCACAGCAGTCAAGTCCACCAGGCGCGGCACCGGCAGCCGCGCAGACGAAGGTACCAGCCGTAGGGCGCACCGTGGAGCTCACCGAGGCGGAGCTCGTGAAGCGCTTGGAGCGCATGGGCACTGCACGGCATCCGTTGGAAGGTGTGTGGACCGGTGGACCTTACCGTGTGGGCATCGTGCGCCAAGCGAAGGACAGCACGCGCATCGATGCGGTGATCCTGGCTTCGAAGAATCAGAACTGGAAGCCAGGTGAGGTGAAGGTGGAACTGCAGCGGCAAGCGGACGGTCGATACACGGGCACCTACTTCATGGGCGACCATTCACCCGATCCGGTGGAGGCCGTATTGCAAGGCAGTAGCGGGAGCTTGCTGCAGATGGGTGCGGCCTGGACGCGTGAGGTGCCCGCGCCTCAGTTCACGCAAGCCGAACGGATGCATCAGCGCGCCATGGACGCCGAGGCGCCTTTTTTGGAACGCCTGAACGAACGCACGCTGTACCTGCGTATTCCTTCCTTCGCCTTCGAGCAGAAGGTGCTCATCGACAGTGTGCTCGCCGTCCACGATGCGCTGATCCGCAGCACGGAGAACCTCATCATCGACATCCGATACGGCACCGGTGGCAGCGACGCCAGCTATGCGGGCTTGATCCCCTATCTCTATACCGGACCCATTCGTTCGGTGGGCGTGAAGCTGCGTGCCACCGAATTGAACGCGGCCGGTTACGAAGCTTACGCCGACATGTTCGGACGCGATTCGGAAGATGGTCGCTGGTGCTTGGAGGTGGCAGCACGTATGCGCAGCGCCCTCGGCACGTGGTTGGACATGAACGACCGATCTTGGTCGGTGGACAGCTCGCACACGGCGCTGCCCTTCCCGCAACGGGTGGGGATCATCTGCAACGGGGGCAACGGCAGCACCGATGAGCAGTTCCTTCTCGAAGCGCGCACCAGCGCCAAGGTGAAGCTCTTCGGCCACCCTACCATGGGCTCGCTCGATGTCTCGAACATGCGGCAGATCATCTCCCCTGATGGCTGCATCGAACTCGGGTACACCATGAGCATGAGCCATCGCCTGCCGCGCATGCCAGTGGATGTGATGGGGATACAGCCGGACCATTATTTGGATGATGGTATCCCGGAGTTGGAGTGGGTGGGTTACGTTCAAGAGGTGTTGGAGGGGCGGTGAAGTGGGGCGCTGGTGGTAATTCCCGTGTGCTCATCTGGGATCATTGATCAACCTGAGAGAGGTGTCCAGGTTCGGCCGGTGCGTTGCTTGCGCAAGTTGGTGGAAGTCCAGCCGCTTTTCGTCAACGGATGCATACAGCTGGTGTATTGCCTTCGTGTCTACTTTCTGATCAGTGTTGTTTCGTAGCCTGGAACAACAACGAATGACCGGATACATGCGATCGGGAATGATGCCGAAGATCTTCGCCATCATAGGGGTAACGCTGCTTTGCACGCTGCTACACGCGCAAGTGCCCACCGTGCAGTGGCAGCAGCAAGCCGAAGCGGAAGGTGCTTCCATACACCCCACGCGCACCGCGGTGGATAGCCAGGGCAACACCTACGTGGCCGGGTACTTCGGCGATACCATGCATGTGGGTGATACCATGTTGGTGGTCAGCAACGCCCCAACGGTGGATGTCTTCATGAGCAAGTTCGACGCGGAAGGTGCGCACCTCTGGAGCCGTTCGTTCGGGGCGGAAGGGACCGACCAGGTCTATGGGCTGTGTGTGGATGCCGAGGACCATGTGCTCATCGCGGGGCGCATGAGTTCGGAGGTCATGGACCTAGGCGGTATCACCATCACAAAAGGGGCGAGCAACTTCGCCGGATTCTGGGCGCGATTCGACGGAGAAGGGACCTGTACCGCTGCGCTCGCCACCGATTGCATCGCCCCCTTCCCGGCGCTGTCCAACACCTCCATCAACGCCATCACCACGGACGCGGCCGGCAGGATCTACGTGACGGGCGGTTGGCGTGCTGACACCTTGCGTTTCGATGGGCAAGTGCTGGTGAACGAGCGGCCGGCGGATCAGGTGCTGGGGACCAACGTGTTCGTGGCGCGGTTCACAGCTTCGGGCGTGTGTGACTGGCTCATCGGGAATGGCCCGGGCACGGTACCGGGCAACAGCAATGCAGGTTATTCGATCGAAGCAGCTGCGAATGACAAGATCTTCATCGGTGGGGTCTTCGGCGGTAACCGCATGGTGTTCGGCATCCGCACGCTGGAGGTATTCGACGTTGACGAAGGCTTCTATGCCCGATTGGATGCGAACGATGGTTCTGTGGATTGGGTGCGCGCTGTACGTGGTGCCAACGTGGGGAGCAACACCTACGACGGCGTGAATGCGGTGGTGGCCGGCGCCGACGGCGACCTGTACGTCAGTGGCAACTACGTCGGCCACCTCGTGGATGTGGACAGCGTGCTCGTGCTACCATCGCCCCTGAACGTGAACGCGAACAAGGGATTCGTGCTGAGGGTGCAGGCTAACGATGGACTTCCGGTGTGGGGCGAGGTGTTGGGTGAAAGCGCGACCGGCAACGCCAACGTGGGCGAAATGGCGATGTCCCCGACCGGTGGAGAGCTAGCGCTGTCCATGAACTATTCCGGTGACGTGGAGTTCGGTCCGGTATCACCGCCGAGCGCGACGAATAGCAACGGCCTCACCCTTCTGATGGACCTGAACGGCGTACCTACACGTGGCTTGGAACTGACAGGGAATGCAGGGCAGTCGCTGACCGGTGCGGTATACGATGCGGCGGGAGACATGCGGGTATGCGGGAAGTACGATGGCACAGCGGTGCAAATGGGCACGGGTATATGGAGCAACCCGACCTCCACCGGGCAGTTCTACAGCATGATCCTCTGCAAGCTGGGTATCCCGCCGGTGGGTGTGCAGGACCTTGCGTGGCGTGAGCAGCTGCACATCTTCCCCGATCCTTGTACGGATGCGCTCTGGTTAAGCACCGGGGAAGGGTCAGCGGAGGTGGAACTGCGCATCATCAGCTTGGATGGTCGGGTATTGACTTCGGTACGCGCGCGACCGATCAACGGTTCGGTACGCGTGGATACGGAGCGGTTGAGCGCGGGGACCTACCTCCTACACTATATGCTCAGCGATCGTCAAGGTGCGGTCCGCTTCGTACGCGAGTAAGGCGTGATATCCGCTGGACTCACCACCTTTGGCGGAATGGCAGCACCTGCGATCGGCGAAGGCATGTTCGCCGCGGACGTCGAAGAGAACGGTTGGATGAAGGCCTTGCGGCTGATCCGGCGTTCGAGGGTGTTGCACATGGTCTTTTGGGGCTACAGCTGGTATACGTTGGTGCACATGCTGCAGCAGCACAGCCCGGAGCGGTCGCTGACCGTGATCCACCACAGCAGCACTGCGACCATCCTGTTCCAGATGATGATGGTGTACACCATCGTCTACGGCTTGCTCCCGCGCTACTTCGCCCGGGGTCAGTTCGTCCGGTTCGTGCTTACAGCCCTGTTGGCGGTGCTGGTCTTCTCGGTGGCTGCGGTGTACCTGAAGGAGCTGTGGATGCGGCTGGTGGTGGATGCCAGGTACACGCTCAACCACAAGATGGTGATCATGAGCAACCTGATGGACAGTGTGGTGCTGGCCTTCATCTGGACGGTGATCTACGTGGCGGAACATCTTTTCTTGAAGGATCGGCATCACACGCGCATGGAACAGCAACGGCTGCGCACGGAGCTCGATCACCTGAAAGCGCAGCTCAATCCGCACTTCCTCTTCAACACGCTGAACAGCATCCACGTGATCATGCGGCACGATGTGAAGCGCGCTGAGCGGAGCTTGATGGAATTCAGTGGACTCCTACGCTATCAGTTGTACGAATGTGATGGGCCCAGCACGACGTTGGAAAAGGAAGTGGAGTTCCTGCGCAACTACATCGCGCTGGAGCGCATGCGCCACGGTGATGAGCTCGAGTTGGAGTTCGACGTGCCTGCGGTGATCTCTTACCAACAGATGGCCCCTTTCGTGCTGATCGTGCTGGTGGAGAACGCTTTTAAACATGTTTCACGTTCCTCGCGTCAGCGCAACAGGATCGCGATCGGGCTGCGCTGTGCGGACGGGCGCGTCGAACTGATGGTGGAGAATACCTACGAGCCTCGTGTGGAGAGGGCGGAGCGTAAGGGTATCGGGTTGGAGAATGTCCGAAGGCGACTGGAGCTCTTGTATCCACAACGGCATCGCTTGGATCTGGCGGCCGAGGAGCACCGGTATGTAGCACACCTTATCCTTGACCCATGACCGTACGTTGCCTGGTGATCGACGACGAGCCGTTAGCGCGGCAAGGCGTGATGGACTTCATCAAGGAGGTGCCGTTCTTGCGATCACAAGGTGCTTTCGCCGATCCCACCGAAGCCATACCCCTGCTCACCAGCGGCAGTGTGGACCTGCTCTTCCTGGACATGCGCATGCCGCGCCTGAACGGTCTTGATCTTTTGCGTTCCCTCCCCGTGAAGCCGGTCACCATCGTGATCACGGCCCACACCGAGCATGCGCTGGAGAGCTACGAGCTGGAGGTGATCGATTACATCCTTAAACCCTTTCCGTTCGAACGTTTCCTGAAAGGGGTGAACAAGGCCAGGGAATTCCTGGCGTTGAGAACGAACGCAGGCGAAGGCGTCCTTCGGAACGAGGACCACTTCTTCGTGAAGAGCGAAGGAAGCTACGTGAAGGTGCGTTACGCCGACATCCTCTTCGTTCAAGCCATGCAGAACTATGTGATCATCCGCACGGTGGAACGCCAGCACATCTGCCACCTGACCTTCGGCGGGATCGAGGAGCATCTGCCTTCCGATCGGTTCATGAAGGTGCACAAGTCATACATGGTGTCGTTGTCCAAAGTGGACGTCATCGAAGCGGACGGTCTGCGGGTGGCGGGAACGTTGATACCGATCAGCCGTGGGAACCGCGAAGATGTCGTGGCGCGGATCATGGGTGATCGACTCCTCAGACGATGATCTGATCATCCTTTCCTCTGGCCGCATTGTAACCGGGGTAGCCAAGGAACCTTTTGGCTGGTTCGGCGCTGATCACCGCTAGCGATGCCGAGGGTCGGCTTTCTTTTCCGTCACATGCTCAGAAGAAGGCCAATCGACCCGGCGAGATGGTCCGACGAGGTGATGTGCCAATTCGGGCAACGGGTGGAAGGGATGAAGCACTCCTTGGTGCAGTTAGGGTCCAACAACAAGAAAGGCTGCTCGTTCGAGCAGCCTTTCTCCACTTGGTACGTGCTGATCAGAAGTTCTTCTCCACTTTCTTGGCCAGCTTCGGCATCTTCTCCTGCATGTCCTTCATCAGGTTCTCCGCGGCTTCTTCGCACAGCGGCTTGATCTTGTCGAGGTCCAGTACCGGAACACCGGCCACCATGGGGATCGACTTCTTCGCAGGTGCGTATTCCACGAAGTTGAAGACCTTGTCGCCTTCGCTGTTGAAGAGCATGATGTTCATCACGGCAGCGACACCGGCCGTGCCCATGCCACCGACTGCGACTTTCGGCTGGAATTTGAATCCGAGGTTGATGAACATGACACCATCGGCTTTGCCCTTGAAGATGTTCAACATCTTCACCTTGTTGCTGTTCTCCTTCTTCAGCGCGTTCGGGATGAGCACTTTGTAGCCCGCGTAAGGGATCGCTCCATCGGACCAACGGCTGCCATCCTGTTCGGATTCGCCAGAGCGGCTGTCGAACGCCTTGTACGCCTCGTCGCCGATCACTTCCGCTTCTGGCAGGATGGTGAAGGTGAACTCCTTGGCGTAGACATTGAAGAAGTCATCGTGGAACTTGTTGAGCACGGAGGTCAGGTCGAAACGCTCGTCCTTGGCCAGGGTGGCCACGCCAGCGGCGAACGCGGCGTCGCCGTTCAGGTCGGAGGTGTCCAAGTATTTGTCCACGTAGCAGGTCACTACGGCGACGTTCTTCTTCTGGGCGAAGAGGATGGTGCTGGCGCCGAGCGCAAGGCTCAGCAACGATAGGCGGGCAAGGTCTTTCATGGTGGGTGTTTGTCGCGGTGAAAATACGCGGGCGCAGGGAGCTGCGATCATCGTGCCATAAAGGACCCGATCCGAGCGCGACTGAACGTCATTTCGGGGTGAGTGGTCAACTGTCCATGCCGGCGAGGGAGTGTAGCAGATCGCCGATCTCCGCGATGGAGCTGGGCTCGAAGCGTAGTTCCACTTCGGCACTGGGTGACGCGGGTCGCATGCAAACATGGGCTTGGCCATCGATCACGGTGTAGGCGAAGACGGTGGCGGGTTCGGCGCGTGCCACGCTGGGCGAAGCGTAGTTGTTCCAGGCGTTACGTCCCATCTGCAATACGCTACGGATGCGGTCGAAGACTAGGAAGACCTGGGCATCGGTCTGGCGCGGTGCGTTGGCCACCACCACGTACTTGTCTTCCTCCGGCACGTTGATGAACCTGTCGCAATTGATCCAGCCCAGGGTGGTGGTGCTGAAAACGTAGGCGTTCACCCCACCCATGTCGGCGCTGTTGAGGCTGTCGGCGCGTAGCACGTATTCCTGCATGCTGGCGTTGCGCACCTGCTCGTAGTCGGCGCGGAGCGAATCGTAACGCAGGCGCAGCGGTTCCATCAACGCGTTGTAGCGCGCTTGAGCTGGGAGGTAGATGTTCGTATGCCAAGCGTCGTATTCCACCTTCTTCAGCGCCTCCCAGTCAGCCTTCCGTTGGGCATAGCGCTCCAGCCGCTCTGGATAGTTGGCGCACTCCAGCTCGAATGCAGCCAGCTTCTTCTCATAGCGCGCACGTTGCACATCGAACTTGTGGAGGGCTTGCTTGTAGTTGAATTCGCTGCGCTCCTTGGCGCGTTCGGGGAAGAGGAAGGCCCACCACGGCAGCTTGCGCTTGTAGCTCATTTCGCGCGGGGCGATGGGTTCGCGTGGTGGCGTTGGTTCCGAAGGCTTGACGGGTTTGCCTTTCTGGTCCTCGAGGTACTGCGGCCAGCGGAAGGCGATCCGTGGGCGAATGGGGTAGGGTGGTTCGCGCCACGTGGTCACCTTGGTCACGGGCAGCGGCGTGGACGTCGCTGTCCAATCAGCACCATCGTCGCTCACGAAGAGTTCCATGCCTTCCTCCTGATCGGTAGCTGGGAGGCTCACTTGCATGGGCGAGGAGGCTTGCAAGCGCAGGTCGGCGCCGTTGACATCCGTGGCACGCACCTGCAACATGCCTCCGGTCTCCAGCATGCGCGCTCCACTGCGGGTGCTGAGCTGGTGCGCCAACATGGCCTGCAGTCCCACGGCCTCCGTCAGTTCCACCTCTACCGGCCCTTGCACCGGGCGGCCTGAAGCGTCCACGAAAGCGTGTGCGGCGAAGGAGAGTTGTGTGCCTGTCGAACCCACGACCACTTGTGGCGCTGTGGGGTCGATGGTGAAGCGTTGTACGCTGCCTTCCATCAACGCACGCCGCAATTCTTCGGTATCGGCATAGCTGTGGCGGGTGAACGTGAGGTGTACCCTACGGTTCTGTGCCATGCCTTCATCGTGCCGGTTGGTGGCGAGCGGGTCGCGTTCACCGGAGCGTTGGATGCGCACGTGCCGTGGATCCACGCCATGGTCGGTCAAGTAGCGCGATACGGTTTCAGCACGGGCTTGCGAGAGCGCTTCGTTGTAATCCTCCGGACCATCGCTGTCGGTGTGGCCGTGTACGGTGAAGACATAGTCGCCGCGGATGGTCAGGGTTGCGATGAAGGCATCGAGTTCCGCGGTGGCTTCTTGGGTCAGGGTGCTCTCGTCTTTCTCGAAGTGGACGAGGAGATCGTCGTGAGTGGTGGCCGCGAAGCCGTAGGTGGCGAACAGCAAGCAGAGCGTTAGGAGGATCCGGCGTGCCATGGTGTGAAGTGTTAGTGCATGTTGTTGGAACAGGATCCGACGGTGGATCATTGTCCCGTACACCTGTTAATGCGGAGGATGGCAAAAGGTGACCACCGATTCCTGCCCGTATCGAGCGAAGCCCGGGCTACGCCGAGGAATGTGCAGTGAGGCGAAGCCTATCGCTCACCGACGTGTAGGACCTTTCATGAACGCTCTGCCGATGAAGGTCCTACGGGTGCCACTCGCGTTTCGACGAGTGAACGGTCACCGACCCGGAAATTCATCATCTGTTCAATGCTCCAGGATCACGCGGCTCATCCAGGTCGAGCCCGATATGTCCTGAACTTCCACCACGTAGGCTCCAACGTTGAACGAGGCGACCTCCACGTCCATCCGTTGCGTTGCGCCAACATTCCTGTCCAAGACCAGGCGCCCAAGGGCATCACGTACGCTGATATGTGCGATCATTTGGCCCGATGGAAGTTCGATGCTGAGCAGATCCGTCGCCGGATTCGGAGCGATGCGCATCGTTGCGGTCGTCGGTCCATCCACGGTGGTGAGGATCACCGGCACGCAGGCACTGGTATCGGCGCAAGCCCCGGCGTTCACGCGCACGGCATAGGAGCCCGTACTTGCCTCATAGGTCTGTTCGGTCGCACCAGCGATAGGGGCGAAGTCGTTCAAGCAATCGAGCCATTGGTAGTTCAGGCCGGGTGCAGCGGTCAGGATGTTGGCATCGACATCCACGTTGATATCAAGCGGATCGGTGCAGGCATAACCGCTCAGGAACCACGGCTGTTCGCGCCGAAGGTCGTGGTAGGCGATGCCGGTATGTGTTCCGTTCACCACCAAGCTCGGGTACTGGATGGCGTGGGAGGGAGCACCGAGAGCGCTGGTCACGATCCAACTGGTACCGTTGGCATCACTGGCCTTGGCGTAACGCAGATCACCCGCACCTTGATACGCGATGGCCGGTACACCATCTACGATGGCGAGCGATCCGAAGCGACCACCGACCGCATCCACCTGCACGGGTGTGCCCCAAGCCGATCCGTTCGCGGTGGTGGCGCGTACGAACTTCAACGCATCGTTCGTCTCATCCCAATAGGCGATCGCGGGTAAGCCGTTCACCAGGGCCATGGTGGCGAAGCGCCCCACGTTACCGGTGGCATCGGCGGTGGTGCTCACCAAGGCACCGGCACTGAAGTCGGCGTTGTTCCCGACCACATAGAGCAGATCACCGGTCGCGATCTGGTGGAAGGCCACCGCGGGCAAGGCGTTCACCTCCATCAAGGCCACGGTGATGTTCAGCGCACCGCTGCTGCCAACGGTGGTGCCGTTCAATGGCCAACTGGTGCCGTCCACATCGTTGGCGCGCACATACCGCACGTTGCTGTTCGTATTGTTCTGGTAGGCCACCGCTGGTCGCCCGGCGATCACCTTCAACGCGATGCCCTGCCCGCGCGGTTGGCTCTGGCTGTTGTCCATGCCCACGGAGCTTCCCCAACTGGTGCCCAGCGCATCATTCGCGCGCACATACCGCACGTTGTCCTGCTCGTCGAAGTAGGCGATCGCCGGTCGCCCGTTCACGATCGTCAAGCTGCAGTACTCCCCACATGCACCCAGCGAGTCCACCGTGATCGAGGTACCCCATTGGGTTCCGGCGCTGTCCAGGGCGCGCAGGTAGCGCAGGTCTTCGTTGCTCGCGTCGTAATACGCCAATGCGGGATGACCATCCACGATCGTTTGGCTCACATGGCGACCCAAGGCAGGATGAGTGTCGATGATGATCGGTGTGTTCCACGCATTCGCACCCATGCCTGTGCCATTGGTGGCGCGCACGAACTTCAACTTGGGGGAGGCACCACCCTGATAGGCCACCGCAGGTGCGCCATCCACCAAAGAAACGGTGATGTTATCCCCCTGGTTCCCGACCCCATCCACCAGCACATGGCTGTTCCAGCTGGTGCCGTTCGCATTAGCGGCCCGCACGTAGTAGAGGTCGGCATTGGTCCCGTGCTTGTAAGCCACCGCAGGCGATCCGTCCACCTCGAACAAGGTGGTGTAGACCCCGATGTTCTGGCCACTGACGGCGTGTACGGTCACATCGGCTGCCCAGGAATCGCCATTGGCATCGTTGGCGCGGCGGAAGGAAACGCGAGCATCATCGGCGCGGTAATAGGCCATGCAAGGCACACCACTCACCACGGCCAAGGAAGGATGCACCCCGTTGTTCACGCCGGTCGCGATCGTGAACCCGGTGTTCCACGTAGTGCCGTTCGCATCGGCGGCTCGGACGTAGCGTGTTGTGCCACCCCGTCCAACAGCGATGGCCGGGTTCCCGTTCACGATCTTCAACTCGGTGCGGAAGACAAGGCCCAACAGCGATTCCGGGTTCACAGGTGCGCCCCAGGTCATGCCATCCACATCGAGTGCTCGGCAGTAGGTGAGGCGGTTGGTGGCGCTGTTGTAGTAGGCGATGGCCGGTTGGCCGTTCACCACGGCGAGGCTGGCTGCTTTACCCACGTCGCTGCCCTCCTCCACCACCACCGGAGTGTCCCACGTATCGCCATTCGCATCCAAGGCCCGAACGAACATCAGGTCGTTGCCGGGGAAACTCTGGTACGCGATAGCGGGTCTGCCGTTGACCACCGCGAGGGTGAGGTGGCTGCCGTCGAGGGCGGGTACGTTCACCATCACGGGAACACCCCAGGTGGTACCTGCCGCATCCGCAGCGCGCACGAAGCGGATCATCCGGTGGGTCGCATCCAAGGTGGCGATGGCCGGATTCCCGTTCACGATGGCCATGCTGTTCCACAAGCCGATGGATCCTCCGTTGCCACGATGGTCAGGGATCTCTAGCGCGTTCGACCAGGTCTGCGCGCTGATGGATGCCGTGAACAGCAGGGAGAGGAGCGTGGTGGTGGTCTTCATGCGGGTTGTCATTACAGACGGGGGAGAGCGGCATAGCGCTGCCTGCCCAGTGCAAAGGAATACCAGCAGGATGCATCCTAGGGCAGCCCTCGGCCGAGCGGATCCACCGGTGCAACTACATTAGGACCGGACATGTATCCGGAACCATTGCTCGAACAGTACACAGCTTGGCTGGACCGCACTTCGTTGCGGTTCATTCGTGAGCGTTGGACCATCTGGTCCTGTGTCCGGTTCAGCGTGCTTTTTCTGCTCCTGTTGACCTGCGCCTTAGGTCATGTCAGTCTCGGTGCGGATACCGTTTGCACTCAACACCTTGCCCTGGCGAAGAAGCTCCTGCCATTGAACGCCGATTCGGCTTTGTTCCATGCGGTGGAAGCGGAGAAGTGCATGGCGGAGCTGGGTACCAGTGAGGAGCGTGCGCGTGTGCTCATCGCCCTTGGCGACGCTCAACAAGCCCTGCGCGACATGCCTGCTGCGTTAGGGGCCTACCAGCGCGCACAACGGATGGTGGAGCAGGCCATGGAAAGCGAAGGTCCCACGGCAGCGCTCCATTTGACACGAGCGGACATCGAGTTGAACATCGGTCTGCTCCATTTCAACCTGCGCGATGCGGAGAAGAGCATCGTGCACTACAACAGTGCGCTTCGGATGCTGGATAGCGCACCGGGTTTGGACAGCGCTGATCTTGCCTTGCGGAAGGTGCGCTTGTTCAACAACATGGCCGCTGTGTATGTGCGCCGATCGGACTACACTACGGCCCTGCCGTACTTCCAGCAGGCCTTGGCCATGAACCGGCCATTGAACGATGCACGGAACGAGGGCTCGCTCAACAACAACATCGGTATATGCCTGATGGAGCTCGGCCGATACCAACAGGCCAACGAGTTTTTCCTGCGTGCCCTGGCCTTGCGCAAGGAACTGGACGATGCCCGCGGACAGGCCCAGGTGCTGAACAACTTGGGGAAGAACCAGGTCAACTTCGGTCGCTTCGCCGAGGCGCGTGACCACTTCCAACAGGCCTTGGCCATCGGCGAACGGGTCGGCAGCGGCGAGTCGATGGTGATCTCGTTGGAATCACTTTCCCTCGTGTACGACACGCTCGGCCAGTATGAAGCCGCCTTGGATGCACACCGGGCCTTCAAGACGTTGAACGATAGCCTCTATAATGCCGATAGTCGCCTGGCCATGGCGCGGATGGAGGAGGAGTTCCGGCGCGACAAGGAGCGGGAGATGTTCCGGGTGGAAGGCGCCCGCAAGGATGCGGAGAACGCCCGACGGCGGATCTGGAACTGGGCGCTTGCTGGTGCCCTCTTCTTCCTGGCACTGACGACCTATCTGGTCACGAAGGTGCTTCGTCAACGGGTGCGGACCAGCGTGTTGGAGCAGGAGAAACTACGGTTGGAACGGGAAAAGCTGGAAGCCGAACAAGCGGCGCTGCAGGAGAACCTCGCCGCCAAGGATCGGGAACTCACCGCCAACGCGCTGTTCCTGCTCAAACGCAACGAGCTCATCGGCCATATCGCCGAGCGGCTGTTGAAGGCCAAACCCACCTTCAAGCAGGAGAACCAGCAGGTGATCCAGGAGATCGTACGCGACCTGCAGGCCAGTCATGATGAACACAATTGGGCGGCCTTCGAGGCGCACTTCACGCGGGTGCATTCCACCTTCTACAAGACCTTGCAGGAG
>JAEUTB010000022.1 GCA_016787995.1 Flavobacteriales bacterium
GATCGCTGCGGATGCGATCGAGCGCGGCATGGTGACCTTGCGAGCGTTCAATGGAATAGCGTTGCAACATGGAGCTGAGCGTGTCAGTGGTTTTGGAACGTCGGCCCTGCGCAACGCACGGAACGCCCATGATCTGACCGATCGTGCCGAAAGCGAACTGGGCATCACGATCCGGGCGATCCCTGGTGAGACGGAAGCGGAACTTATCCTTGCGGGTGTTCGGCAAGCCGTGACGTTCACCAGCAAGCCCGCCTTGGTGATGGATATCGGCGGCGGCAGCATCGAGTTCATCCTGGCCACGAACAAGGCGTTGATGTGGAAACAGAGCTTTGAGCTGGGCGCTTCTCGATTACGTGATCGGATCCCGGTGAGCGACCCGATCACCATCGCCGAAGAAGCCCGCATCGCCGCGCACCTCGATGATCGGCTGGAGGCCTTGTATGCCATCATCGATCGCCATGAGCCGCACCAGCTGATCGGCAGTGCTGGGAGTTTTGAAAGCCTGGCAAGCATGATCGCAGCAGCGCGTGGCAGCACCATCACTTCGGATCAACGTTCGCTTGCGTTCACCGCGCTGGAGTTCGACCTTTTGAAGGACCGCCTTTTGCGCATGGACCGTGCTGAACGGCTGCGCCAACCGGGTTTGCCGGAATACCGTGTTGATACGCTCCCCTACGCGCTCGTCGCTATTGACCGGGTGCTGGCCGCAGGCGGCATTCGGGACATGATCTGGAGCCGGCACGCGCTGAAGGAAGGCGCCGCGGTGACCGCCTAGTTCAGGATCCTAGAGCTGCCTAACTTACCCGGCGTGAAACACACGGCCGCACACGACGGGGCTCCGTACTTGCCTCTACTCCTGAAGGACTTCACCTTCATCGTCGTAGGCGCGTTGTCCGCAGCGTTCGGTCTGGAAGGCTTCCTCGTCCCCAACGGTTTCCTCGATGGCGGCGCCACCGGTATCGCCTTGCTCATCGCACGGCTCTCCGGGGTCTCTTTCCCGGTGTTACTGGTCTTGATCAATCTTCCGTTCCTCCTCATCGCATTCAAACTGGCCGGGCGGCGTTTCGCGGTGCGCGCCGCGCTGTCCATCCTGGTCCTCGCCGTGCTCACTTCCGTGCTGCACTTTCCCGATATCACCCACGACAAGTTGCTCGTTTCGGTGTTCGGTGGCTTTTTCCTAGGTGCCGGTATCGGCCTCGCGGTGCGCGGCGGCAGCGTGCTCGACGGGACTGAAGTGCTCGCCCTCGCTGTCGGTCGCCGCATCGGGATCAGCATCGGCGATGTGGTCATGGTCATCAACGTGGCCATCTTCGGTGTAGCGGCTTGGTTGATCGATCTGGAAACAGCCATGTACGCCATGATCACCTACCTCTCGGCGAGCAAGACGCTGGACCTGGTGGTCGAAGGCCTGGAGGAGTACACCGGGGTCACCATCATCAGCCCTCACCATGCAGAGATCCGCGAGGTGATCGCGAACGAAATGGGGCGTGGTGTCACCGTGTATTCCGGGAAACGCGGTTTCACCAAGGGCGCGGTATCGCACGAAGTGGATATCCTCTATTGTGTGATCACGCGACTTGAGGTGGGACGCTTCCTGTCAGAAGTGGAGAAGATCGACCCCGATGCCTTCGTGGTGACGAGCCCGGTGAAGGATGTCCGCGGCGGCATCCTGCTCAAGCGCAGAGCACATTGATCACTTCAGACCGCTCGCAGTGATCGATCCCAACTCCAAGGCAACCGCGATCAAGGAAGCTGCTGGGCCTTGACGTTGGTCGGCACGGAGCCTCCGATGGTCTGCAGGATCACGTCGCGGTCATTCGCACCACCCGTGTAGATCACGGAACCATCGAGGTTCACATCGCGGACGTCATACACGTTCGTCAACGTGTTCGTAGGCACTACGCCTCCGATGGCTTGCAACACCAGATCGCGATCATTCCCCGATCCTGTGTATTGCACCGAACCGTTGTTGCTCACGTCGCCGGGCCAGAGCATCATGATCCCACCGACATCACCCCGCGCATTGCTGCCATAGGTCGCCGTGGAAGCAGCGGTGAAGTCGAGTGCCAAAGCACTTGAGGTCAAGGAAACCGGGGTAGCCGTCATACAACCCAAGTGGTTCCTGTGGCGCACGGCGATGTGGTACTGGCCGGGAGCTGCATCGAACCCGACCGGGGAGGTGCCGTCGGCGGCACTTACGATATCACCATCGCGTTGCACCAGCGCCTGGCGCGTGGCCACGATGGTGCCTGGAGTGGCCGGATCCCGCAACTCCAACCGCACCCAATCCACGATGGCATCGGCACCCGTGGTGTTGAGCACACCGGTGCCGATGGTCTCGCCTCCGCCGTCCACCTGCGACCAACCCGCCTCCGTATAGGGTTCAAGTGTTGGGATCAACCCGCTGGCGCGCAAGACATCGTTCATCTGGGGGCCGGCATAGGGTCCAGCGAGGAACACGCGCGCGTTCACCCGCACCTCGGAACTGATGCAGAACGGTACGCTCACCGAGGAGAACGCTGTGGTGGGCGAAGTGGCCAGCACAACGGCACCTGGTCCCACGACCTGCACCGATCCATTGCCATAGGCACAGCAGATACCATCACCGTAGCTGTCGTTGATGCGGAGCTCATAGCAGCCATTGGGCAAACAGGCTGTTCCTGTCGTCTGTGGATATTGGCCGTTCGCGGCGTATTGCGTGTAGGGCCCGCCACTCGCATAGGTGATACCGTTGCCGACGATGGACCAGCTCAATTCATTGCCATAGCGGTCGCTGACCACCGGGATGGTGACGGCGGTGCAACATGATGGGTGCAGCCATGTGACCGAGCTGCTCCAGTTGCTCGTGGCTTGATCCACGCATTGCCGCCGCACTTGGAATTCGTAGGTGAAGCAGCCGCCGAGCCCGGTCACAGGGGCTTGGCTGCCGGTGATCCCATTGACGGTCGTCCACGTGGTGGTGCCTACCGGGCGATAACGAAGATCGAATGCTTGATCTGTGGCTCCATTCCATTGCACGTTCACCGAGGAGGAGGATGTACTGGACACCGCGAGTCCACTGACGCCTGCGCAATAGCTTCCGCAACCGGCCATGACCAGCTGCATGCTGTTGTTGGCATTGATACGACCCCCGGTAACGGTCTGTCCGACCAAGTTGCCACCGACATCTACGCCGCTGAAGAGTTGTTCGCGGATGTACAACGCAGCGCCCTCGGGATCACTGGTCACCAGATCCATCAACTCCGGACAAGGCGCGCTATACAACAAGGCGATAACACCAGCCGTGAGCGGTCCGGCGAAGCTCGTTCCACTGGTACTCCCGAATCCGGTAGCCCCCGCCGTAGTACCGCTGGTGGTGAACACGTTCTCACCGGGAGCACCTACATCGATGGTGGTGGCACCATAGCCGCTGAAGGTGCGGTTATCGCTGCTATTGGTGGCCGTGACGCTGACCATGAACGGACTGGAGCAGGCGGTGGGCATATCCCCCACCACGTCCACATTCACCGCGCTGTTGGAGGTGGATCCGCAGTTGAGGATACCTGCGGCACCGAGCGTATCATACATCGCGCACCATAGCGGATAACTCGCTGGGTTGCCGTTGTCGATGCCCCAGCTGGAGTTGGTGGCCACGACGAACGCACCTTGTGTGCCGCCACTCTGGTTGTAGCGGCGACGCATCACCAACGGATAGGTGTAGCTCGCGATCACGTTCGCCTGGGTGAGGCTACCGACGGTGACCGGCATGATCTTCACGTTCCAGTTGGCGCCGACACCTCCGGTTCCATTGTCCCCTTTGGCGCCGATCATACCCGCCACCTGTGTGCCGTGGCTTCCGCTGTATGCAACGTCGTTCCCACCAGCCGGATTCCATCCACGGTGGTCGTCAACATACCCATTGCCATCGTCGTCGATGCCATTTCCGGGTATCTCGGCGTGGTTCAGCCAGCGGTTGCCAACGAGATCCGCATGGAGCAAATTGGCTCCTTCCACCACACACACGACGATGGAATCACCGGAAGCGGTCAACCCTCCAGTGGTGACGTCCCAAGCTTGTGGGGTCTGGATCTTCGCGTGGTGCCATTGCTGGGCTACACCAGGGTCATTCGGTAGCGCCCTATAGGTCACGGGCACGTCGTTCTGTGCCAGCATCACCTTGGGGTGCCGCTTAACGGCTTCGAGCATGCGCTCTTGTGGCACCGTCCCTGGCGTGAACTTCAACAACCAGATGCGCATGGGTGTGCTGACCTCCTGGGCCACCCGCATTCCCGTGGTGACACCATCCACGTCCTTCAGGTCGCGCGCCACATCCTCGGCACGAGCACCGGGCGCCAGCATCAAGAGGATATCCCCTGGAATGGGTTCTGGAACGCGCTGGGAAAGTGCGTTGAAAGGCTTCAGCAGAAGTGCGAGAAAGAGTACCAGAAAGAGCCTCATGCGTTAACAGTGGTGGTTAAGGGAGCGGCAAGCTATGCCAGCAGCGCCCTTTAGGCAATGCCAACAACCGGCCCAACCTAGAATAGCTGGTCGTACACTGACCTATGGACGAACGCTTAAGGCAGCTGTTGGGTGCGCAGCCCTGTGTAAACCGTTTAACCGATGGGCTGCGGGTTCACATCGTGGGTATCGCCACCCCAATTCCCGGCCCCATCTTTGCCGTGACCGAACCATCATGCCCAAGCTCCTCATCATCGACGACGAAAAGGCCATCCGCAACGCCTTGCGCGATATCCTGGAACACGAGAAACACACCGTGGACGAAGCCGAGGACGGTGCCGCCGGACTGGAGAAAGCGAAAAAGGGGGGATACGACGCGATACTATGCGACATCAAAATGCCCAAGATGGACGGGCTGGAATTCCTCCAGAAGCTGATGGCGCACGATGATGATGTACCGGTGATCATGATCAGCGGCCATGGCACCATCGACACCGCTGTGGAAGCCTTGAAGAAAGGTGCCTTCGACTTCATCGAGAAGCCACCCAATATCAGCCGCATCCTGGTGAGCGTACGCAATGCGCTGGACCGCAAGACCCTGGTGCAGGAGACCAAGGCCCTGCGCACGAAGGTGGGCAAGACCAAGGCGAATGGCGTGCAGATGGTGGGCGAAAGCAAGGCCCTCCAGACGATCCGCGAGATGATCGACAAGGTGGCGCCAAGCGATGCCCGCGTGTTGATCACCGGCGGCAACGGCGCGGGCAAGGAGGGCGTGGCCCGCATGATCCACCAGAAGAGCAACCGTGCGAACAATGCCTACATCGAAGTGAACTGCGCTGCGATACCCGGCGAGTTGATCGAAAGCGAGCTATTCGGGCACATGAAAGGCAGCTTCACGAGCGCGATCAAGGACCGCAAGGGCAAGTTCGAACTGGCCGATGGTGGGACCCTCTTCCTGGATGAGATCGGGGATATGGCGCTGGCCGCACAGGCCAAGGTGTTGCGTGCCCTCCAAGAGGGGCGTATCACGCCGGTGGGTGGCGACAAGGACGTGCAGGTGAACGTGCGCGTGATCGCGGCCACCAACAAGGACCTGAGGAAGGAGATCGAACGGGGCAATTTCCGGGAAGATCTGTATCACCGCCTAAGCGTGATCCCCATACACGTCCCCAGTTTGAGCGAACGGTTGGAGGATATCCCGTTGCTGGTAGATCACTTCATCGATCAGGTCTGTGGAGAACAAGGCATCACCCCGAAGAGCATCGCGGACAAGGCCATCAAAGAGCTCCAAAAGCTCCCTTGGACCGGCAATGTGCGCGAGCTACGGAACGTGATCGAACGGCTTGTGATCCTGAGCGGGAAGGAGATCACCGAGGCCGATGTGAAGGCCTATGCCGTACCACGCACCTGATAGGCGCATCACAACTCATTGATATTCAGCAGGTCGACCTTGACCAAGGGCGAGCTGTCGTTTTGAACCAAAGCCGGGGGGAAAGCCAAGTACGAAGGCCATCGGAGGCAGCGTTACAAAGGCAACCTTCGTCCAGAGGATGCGTCTTCCGAAAGGAACCACTGCGGAAGGAGAAGTCCGAAACCGTAAACACCTGCTGTCATGAACTGGCTTGTCGACCTGCACGACTCCCTCTATGCCCAAATGGGGAGTGCCCTGTATTATGCCATTGGGTT
>JAEUTB010000043.1 GCA_016787995.1 Flavobacteriales bacterium
CACGCGGCAGGGGCTCTGCTCGGCGATCACCTCCAGGTAGGGCCGCATCTGGGCCGCGCCCAGCGCGCAGTTGAGGCCCATGCTGAAGAGCGGCACATGCTGCATGCTGATGAGGAAGGCCTCGATGGTCTGGCCGCTGAGCGTGCGCCCGCTGGCATCGGTGATGGTGACGCTGCACATGAGCGGCACACGCTTACCGCGCTGCTCGAACACCTCCTCGATGGCGTAGAAGGCGGCCTTGGCGTTGAGCGTGTCGAAGATGGTCTCCACCAGCAGCAGGTCCACGCCGCCGTCGAGCAGGGCTTCCACCTGTTCCTTGTAGGCCGCCACGAGCTGATCGAAGGTGACGGCGCGGAAGCCGGGGTCGTTCACATCGGGGCTGAGCGAGGCGGTCTTGTTCATGGGACCGATGGCACCGGCCACGAAGCGCGGCTTGCTCGGGTCCTTCTTGGTGTAGGCTTCGCAGGCTTCCTTGGCCAGTCGTGCGGAAGCGAGGTTGAGCTCCCGCACCAAGTGGCTGCATTCGTGCTCAGCCTGCGCGATGCTCGTAGCGCTGAAGGTGTTCGTCTCCACGATGTCGGCACCGGCCTCGAGGTATTGCTCGTGGATCTTCTTGATCGCTTCCGGGCGCGAGAGCGAGAGCAGTTCGTTGTTGCCCTTGAGCAGGATCTTATGGTCCTCCATGCCGGGCGGATGGAAGTCCTCCTCGGTGAGCCCGAGGCGCTGGATCATGGTGCCCATGGCGCCGTCGAGGACGAGGATGCGCTGGGCGGCGATGCGTTCTAATTCGGTCATCGGTTCACAAGTCTGCGTGCTTTCCGGTCGCTTACTCCGAATGCAGGTGAATGGGAGTTGGTGAATGGTGAATGGGGCAAAATGATCGGGAAATAGAGGACCTCCATTCACCATTGACCATTCGCCATTCACCCTATCACCACACCCAAAAAGAAAAGCCCCACCCGATGGACCGGATGAGGCATCAATACTCCCTTGCGGGACTTGCTTCCTGATCGCGGCTCATCTTTCCCCGGATCATTCCGGAGCTGGATTTAGCACCGATCCGCCGTACGGCGGATGGTTGCCAAGGCTTCACAGGGCCAGTCCCTCTGCCTTTCTGGATAAGCGATGGAAAGAACGTGGCGCGAAGATAGGGTATCGAGCTTTCATTCAAACGACGAGGCCACGGACTCTAGCAGCCGAATGTCCTTTCTGCTTGTTCCATTCGGTACGGATCTAATAGCTGCTCTCGCTATTGAACTGGATCGCGACAAATCCTTGTTGCCTTTTGACCAATACTGGGGCGGATGCTCGATATGCAACAGTGCACTCAGGAGATCACCAGGGTAATATTCAGCCTCTAGCCAAGGGTCGTTCGCGAGTAGGCCCAACGCCATGGGCACCAAGAACTCCAAGCACTCATGCTGGCCGATCAGGAAACGCAGATCAGCAGGTGACAATGTTCCTATCGGAGTGTTCCTCAGGGCGTAGAAGCGCCTAATAATACTGCTGTCCCCTTCATCAGGAACTGGTTGTGTCCAAGTCCATCCACCGAGCTGGCTGATGCTATATCGAGCGGCTTCTTTCGTCTTGCGCATGGGTCAACTACCGCGCCCGCCCGATGTGCTGTTCCAGCCAGTCGAACACGGTCTTGTGCCAGAGCATGGAGTTCTGCGGCTTCAGCACCCAGTGGTTCTCGTCGGGGAAACGCAGGTACTTGCTTTCGATCCCTTTGGCCTGGCAGGCAGTGAAGGTGCCGATGCCTTGCTCCAGCGGCACTCGGAAATCCTTGTCGCCATGGATCACCAGCATGGGCAGGCGCCAGTCCTTCGCGTGGAGCATGGGGTTGAAGATGTCGTACTCCGCAGGCTGGTTGAAGACGTCGGTGCCGTTCTCCCAGGTGGTGAACCACAGCTCTTCGGTGGCATAGCCCATCATGCGTGTGTCGAAGATGCCGCAATGGGATACCAGGCATTGGAAGGCATCGGCCCAGCGCCCAGCGATCCAGTTGACCATGTAGCCGCCGTAGCTGGCACCCAGCGCGGCCACACGGCCACCATCGAGGTAGGGGTACTTGCCCAGCGCGAAGGCCAGCCCTTTCTGTAGGTCTTCCAACGGACGATCACCCCAGTGCTGATTGATGGCATCGGTGAAGGCTTGTCCGTAGCCGGTGCTGCCGTGGAAGTCGATCATCACCACCGCGTAGCCTTGGCCAGCATAGGTCTGCGGGTTCCAGCGGTAGCTCCAGCCATCGCCGAAGCTGCCTTGCGGACCGCCGTGGATGAGGAAGGCAACGGGATATTGCTGGCCCTCGATGTAGTTCGAGGGCTTCAGTACATAGCCGTAAACGGTCTCATTGTTCCAGCCGGGAAAGTTGAACTGCTCGTACGCGCCGAACGCTTTGTCCTTGAGCGATGCGTTCACTTGGGTGAGCGCCGTGGCGCCTTGGTCGATGAATTTGGCTTTGGGTGCGGCTGCGTAGAGTTGTGCAGGACCGCTGAGACCGCTCTTTTGGAATACGAAGCCTTTGGGTGTTTCCGCGAAGGCATCGAGGTGGCCATCGGTACTGAGCGCGGTGACGGTGCTGGTCTTGACATCGATGCGGAAGAGGCGGTGTTTGCCGAGGTCGTCCGCGGTCACGAGCAGACTCTTGCCATCGCGGCTCCACGCGAGGCTGGCCGCACTGCGGTCCCACGAACGGGCCACATCGGTGATCGTGCCGGTCGCGAGGTCCATCACCTTCAGTTGGAAGCGATCGGCTTCGTAGCCGGGGCGCGCCATCGCCTTGTAGGCGAGCTTGGTGCCGTCGGGCGAGATCACGGGTGACGCGTCCCACGCGGGGTTCGCAGCGGTGAGGTTCTTGAGCTCGCCACCGCTCACGGGCACGCTGTAGATGTCGAAGTTGGTGCTCCACGGTTCGGTCTTTCCCGCTACCCGCGCGCTGAAATACACAGTGCGTCCATCGTTGCTGATCACGAAGTCCTCGTTGCCGCCAAAAGGCATGGTAGGACAATCACCGTCGAATCCAGGCATGAGCGCCACGGGTTGTACGTTGGCGCCTTTGAGCGCCACGTAGTAGAGGTGGTTCCGTGTGCCGTCCTTCCAGGTGTCCCAGTGGCGCATGAAGATGCGGTCGTAGACGTGGCCGCTGCTCTTCACAGCCTCCTGTGCCTTCATGCGATCCAATGTGCATGTGATCGCATCACCGCTACAGTCGGGGAATACGGACAGGGCCACCACCACGCCGCTGCCATCGGGGGCCAAGCGGTAGGTCTGCACATCCAGCGGCAAGCGCGTGACCTGCGTAGCGTTGTTGCCTTGTGCATCGGCCTTCCACACCTGTGTGGTGCCGGTTTCGCCGCGAGCGCTGAGGAAGTAGAAGCCGCTGCCATCGGCCGCCCATTGCACATCGAAGGCCCCGCCCTCGCTGGCTGCCACTTTCACCTCCCGTGTTGTCGGTGTAGTGAGGTCTTTCAACCAAAGGCTGCTCACCCCGCGGTTCTTCTCCATGTCGGTGGCGCGCACATTGAAGAGCGCCTTCGTACCGGAGGGATCCACGGCCAGACCACTGATGCGGTCGAGCATCAGCATGTCCTGGTAGGTGAAGGGGGCTTTCTGTTGGGCAGCTGAGGTGAGCGCGAAGAGCAGCCCCGCAGCGATGGAAATGGGACGACGGTACATCATGTTGAAGCCGGAAATGAGGTGCAATGAACGAAGATCGGCGCTTCGATCAATGCCTCGACAAGGAACCTTGGCCCCTTGTTACTTGAAATTTGAGTCTTGTGACTTGCTCAGCCCTGCGCCCCCGCGAACTCCTTCACGAAGCCCACGATGCGTTTGCGGAAAAGGAGGAACAAGAGCACATAGGGCACGGCCATCAGGTAGAGGATACCCATGTTGAGGCCTTTGCCTACCGCTTGTTCGCCGCCGAAGATGTTGCCCGAGCCCTCACCACTTTCCACCACGGCTTTGCACATGGCACAGCCTTGGGCGTGCACCAACTCGGGCATGGCGAAGATCACCAGGACGAGGAGCGCGGAGAGGAGGGTTGGGCGCATCGGGGAGGTGAAGGTAGTTGCCGGATCGATCCGTGGTGCTGGGTTACGTCGGGTTCGCTGTTCTACGCGGTCTGGAGCGTGGCACGATCGACGGATCCAGGTCAGTAGTAGGGGCTGATGAGCAGGTAGACCACCACACCCGTGACGCTCACATAGAACCACACGGGCCACAAGCGCTTGGCCAGCTTGCGGTGGGCTGGATACTGCGCCGAGAGCGCACGGTATGCTGTAAGCAGGATGAAGGGTAGCGAGCCGCCGGCCAGGATGATGTGCGTGGCGAGGATGATGTAATACACCACCTTGATCGTCCCGGTGCCACCGAAGGCCGTTTCACCGGCGAAGAGATGGTGCAGGATGTAGGAGACGAGGAAGAGGATGGAAAGCACCATGGCCCCGAGCATGGCGCTGCGGTGCGCCGACCATTTCCCGGCCTTCGCGGTGAAGAGCCCCACGAGCAGCAGCACGCTCACCAGACTGTTGATCACCGCGTTCACCTTGGCGAAGACGTGGATGTCCCATGTGCCCGAGGTCGGTACTTGGATCCGGTTCAGTAGCACGACCGCGAGGAAGACCACCCCGGAGAGGATCCAGATCCATTGTTTGGCCGGTTTCTCGGCGATATCGATCGCCTTGGCCGGATAGGCTTCTCGGGTGTTCACGACAGGCTCAATCATTAGCCGCCTCAAGCGCTTCCTTGGCCTTGATGCGTTCTTCCTTCAGCAGCATCTTCAGGTCGGCGGCCAGTGCGTTCATGCCCGTGGCGGTGGTGCCATCGTAGTAGCCGCGGATGTGTCGCTGCTTGTCCACGAGAACGAAACGCCCGTCGTGCACGAACTGTTCGGCGCTGGTGCTGTCTTCCAAGGCGCTGAGCAGATAGCCGGTATTGCCCATGCGGTAGATGTCCACCGCGTTACCGGTAAGGAATTTCCACCGGTCGGGGTCGGCCTCGAGTTTCTTGGCGTACGCGTCCAGCACCTCCGGCGTATCGTTCTCCGGGTCCACCGTATGGCTCAGGAACACCACGTCCTTGAAGGCCGCATCGTTGAGCTTCAGCTGCAGCTGCTGCATGTTCACGCTCATGCGCGGGCAGATGGTGGTGCAGCGGGTGAAGAAGAAGTCGGCGATGATGATCTTGCCTTCCACATCCTTATCGGTGAAGGGCTGGCCGTAGCGGTCGATGAAGCTGAACGGTGGTATGGTGGCGTAGATGGTGTCCACCACGTTCTTGCCATCGCGCTGCACCAGGATGGGTTCCTTGGGACCGTAATAGGGCAGGTAGTTGAAGCGGTGCTTCACCAGACCCACCAAGGGCGAGAAGAAGACGAAGAGGGAAAGCACGAACGCCGAGATACCTCCCAGGACCAACCACTTGGTCCGTCTATTGCTCGGCGTGGCGGAGCCGCTCACAGGTAGCGCAACCAGGTCTGGTGTACGAGGTTCG
>JAEUTB010000231.1 GCA_016787995.1 Flavobacteriales bacterium
ACTTTGGGCTATACTTCGCCGTGCCCTGAACCCGTTGGGAAGATCACGCCCATATCTCTTGAGCCTCAGCCTGTTGCTGGGAACGGTGCTGCGCGCCCAGCCGTGCGCCATCTCCATCGGCAACGACACCACCATCTGCCAAGGCCAGTTCGTGACGCTTTCGGCGCCGCCTGGCTTTCCCGGCTACCTCTGGAGCACGGGCTCCACCAACCCTTCGATCACCGTGAGCGCGGGCGGTACGTATTGGGGCGAGGCGATCTACCCGAGCGGACAACTCTTCCCGAACAGCGACTTCAGTGCGGGCAACACGGGGTTCAGTTCGGGCTTCACCGCCAGCACCACGCTCACCAGCGATGGGAATTACTGGATCGGCACCAACCCGAACAGTTACCATGGGCAGTTCTTCGGCACAGGCAGCGGCAACTTCATGATCGTGAACTCCGGCTGGCCCTCGGCACTCTGGAACGTTTACTGCCAGAACGTGACGGTTTGCCCAGGGCAGACGTACACGATGAGCTATCGTGTGCGCACCATCAGCAATGCGACACCCGCACGCCTGCAGTGGTGGATCGATGGCGCTCCCGTAGGCCCGGAGGTGACCCTTCCCGCCTTCAACGCCGGCTGGCAAACGGTGACGCAGACCTGGACCAGTGGCGCTGGTGTCACCAATGCCAACCTCTGCTTGCGCGTGATGTCCGGTGAAGGCGTCGGCAACGATTTCGGGCTGGACGACATCACCATGCAAGGCACGATCCGCCTGCGCGATAGCAAGCAGGTGACCGTGACGCCTCTTCCCGTTTTCGATCTGGGACCGAGCGCGACCTTGTGCAACGGACAGAACCTGGTGCTCGATGCCGCCGTTCCTGGTGGCTCGTACGTGTGGCAGGACGGCACCACCCTGCCCGGCTACGTGGTGAGCGGCCCGGGCGTGTACAGCGTGACCGTGACGGCCAACGGCTGCTCGGCCACCGATGGCATCATCGTGAACTACAACGCGCTCCCCGTGGTGAACCTGGGCCCGGACCTGGTGCTGTGCGATGGCGAGACCCGTGTGCTTTCCGCCACTACGCCCGGAGGGTCTTATGTCTGGCAGGACGGCAGCACCAGCCCCACGTTCACGGTCTCGGGACCAGGCACCTATTCCGTACAGGTGACCGTGAACAACTGCTCGGCATCGGACGCGGTGAACGTGAGCTACAACCCGAACCCCGTGGTGGACCTCGGGCCCGATATCGATGCCTGCGATGGCGAAACAGTGACGTTGGATGCCACCACACCGGGCGCCACGTACCTCTGGTCCGACGGCAGCAGCAACGCGACACTCGATGTCACCACCGATGCGAACCCTTCGGTGCAAGTGACCGTGAACGGTTGTCCCGCGACGGATGCCGTCACCGTGAACTTCAACCCGCTGCCCGTGGTGGACCTTGGAACGGACCAGACGGTTTGCCCGGATGTTACAGTGACATTGGATGCCACCACACCGAACGCGACCTACGTGTGGCAGGATGGTTCAACGGCGGCCACTTTCGATGCCACCACGCCGGGCACGTATACCGTGGCCGTGACGGTGGATGATTGCACGTCGAGCGACAGCTTCACACTAAGCCACTTCACGCTGCAGACCGTGGACCTCGGTCCGGATATCACCCTCTGCCAAGGACAAGGCACCACCATCGGCACTACTGTGCCGGGTGCCACCTACACGTGGAGCACGGGAGCCACCACGGAAACCATCGGCGTTTCCACGGCAGGTATTTATTGGGTGGACGTGACCTTGAACGGATGCGTTGTGCGCGATGAGGTGGAAGTGTTCGTGACACCACTGCCCGCGTTCACGCTCGGCCCGGACCGGTCGATCTGCCCAGGCACCACCACCCTGCTCGATGCCACCGTAGCCGGTGCCACCTATGCGTGGAGCACGGGTGCGTCCACACCGACGATCACGGCAGGTCCTGGCACCTACAGCGTCACGGTGACCGCGAACAATTGCAGTCGAAGCGACGCCATCACCATCAGTGCCTGGCCGGTGGACCTCGTGGACCTCGGTGCGGATGTAACGCTCTGTCCCGGCACGCCGATCACCTTGGATGCCACGCTCGCTGGCGCCACCTATCAATGGCAGGATGGATCGACCAACGCGACGTTCGCGGTGAGCAGCGGTGGCACCTACTCGGTGATCCGCACCGATGCCAATGGATGCATCAGCAACGATGCCATCACCGTGACCTACGATGCACCCACGCCGATCGATCTTGGTGCGGACGTGGTGCTCTGTGCAGGGGATGATGTGGTGTTGGATGCCACGGTGCCCGGTGCTACTTACGCGTGGAGCACGGGTGCTTCAACACCGACCATCACGGTGAACAGCACCGGCAACTACGCGGTGGTGGTGACGCAAGGGAACTGCACCGTGAACGATGCCATCGATGTCACGGTGGAAGCGCTGCCCACGGTGGACATCGGAGCTGATGCCACCTTGTGCCCGGGTGAAACGCTCGTGCTGGATGCCACCGGACCCGGCTTGAGCTACGCTTGGAATACGGGCGCCACTTCGCCTACGATCACCGTTTCGTCCAACGGCACCTATTCCGTTACGGTGACCAACGCGGCCAATTGCACGGCCACCGATGTGGTGACCATCACCTACACGACACCGGGTGCCATCGATCTCGGTGCTGACTTCGCGCTCTGTGCCGGTGAAAGTGCAACGCTTGATGCCACCTTTCCGGGTGCGACCTACGCATGGAGCACGGGTGCTAGCTCACCGACCATATCGGTGAATTCGAGCGGCTCGTACAGTGTGGTCGTCACACAAGGCACCTGTACGGTGAACGATGCCGTGGACGTGGTGGTGAACCCGATGCCGTCCGTGGAACTCGGAAATGATGTCACGCTCTGTGCGGGTGAAGACATCACGCTTGATGCGACGTGGCCCGGAGCAACGTACCTGTGGAGCACTGGCGCCACTACACCCACGATCACCGCGAGTACCACCGGCACGTATAGCGTGGATGTCACCTTGAACGGTTGTGTCGCTTCGGATGTGATCGACGTGACGGTGCTATCCGCAACCTCGGTGAACATCGGGTCGGATGCGACGATCTGCGATGGTGAAGTGGTGACCTTGG
Organism: Flavobacteriales bacterium; assembly: GCA_016787995.1. Lineage (GTDB taxonomy): Bacteria > Bacteroidota > Bacteroidia > Flavobacteriales_F > PHOS-HE28 > PHOS-HE28. The sequence continues at coordinate 3,132 of JAEUTB010000231.1, forward strand.
ATGCCACCACGGCCGGTGCCACCTACCTCTGGAGCACGGGTGCCACCACGCCTACCATCGACGTGACCACGACCGGCACTTACAGCGTGGAGGTCTTCAGCGGGCTGTGCAGCGTGACCGATCAGGCCACCATCACGGTGAACCCGATACCGTCCGTGGAACTCGGCAATGACGTCACGCTCTGTGCCGGCGAGAACATCACCCTCGATGCGACCTGGCCAGGAGCAACGTACCTATGGAGCACCGGCGCCACTACACCCACGATCACCGCGAGTACCACCGGCACGTACAGTGTGGACGTGACCTTGAACGGTTGTGTGGCTTTGGATGTGATCGACGTGACGGTGCTCTCCGCAACCTCGGTGAACATCGGGTCGGATGCGACGATCTGCGACGGTGAAGTGGTGACCTTGGATGCCACCACGGCCGGTGCCACCTACCTCTGGAGCACGGGTGCCACTACGCCCACCATCGATGTGACCAGCACGGGCATTTACAGCGTGGAGGTCTTCAGCGGGCTGTGCAGCGTGACCGATCAGGCCACCATCACGGTGAACCCGATGCCTTCCGTGGAACTCGGCAATGACGTCACGCTGTGTGCAGGCGAGAATATCACCCTTGATGCGACGTGGCCCGGAGCAACGTACCTGTGGAGCACAGGCGCCACTACACCCACGATCACTGCCAGCACTACCGGCACGTACAGTGTGGACGTGATCTTGAACGGTTGCGTCGCTTCGGATGTGATCAATGTGACGGTGCTCTCCGCAACCTCGGTGAACATCGGTTCGGATGCTACGATCTGCGACGGTGAAGTGGTCACCTTGGATGCCACCACCGCTGGAGCCACCTACCTCTGGAGCACGGGTGCCACCACACCTACCATCGACGTGACCACGACCGGCACTTACAGCGTGGAGGTCTTCAGCGGGCTATGCAGCGTGACCGATCAGGCCACCATCACGGTGAACCCCACTCCTTCTGTTGACCTGGGCACCGACCTCACCTTCTGCGGTGGTGAAACAAGCACCACGTTGGATGCCACCTGGCCTGGAGCAAGCTACACGTGGACAACAGGTGCGGTTTCTCCAACGATCGACGTGAGCGCCGATGGCACCTACGGCGTGAGCGTCAGTCTGGGCGATTGCAGCGTGAGCGATGAGGTCACGATCAACTTCGGTTCGTTCAGCTATTCGCTCGGACCGGATGTAACGCTCTGCCCCGGAGAGACCCTCGAACTCGGCGCTGACCTCCCCACTGGAGTGAGCACGTGGAACGGCACGGAGGCCACACCGACCTACACCGTTACTGCTGCTGGGACCTACACGCTGCACTTCGAAACGCCCAGTGGTTGCGACGTGCGCGACACCATCACCGTCAACTATGCTGATGCGGGAGAATTGGAGCTCGGTGACGACATCACCCTTTGCGAGGGCGAAACCGTTGAACTCAATGCCACCGTTTTTGGTGCCACACACTTGTGGAACGATGGCATCACCGATCCGGTGCGCACGATCACCACACCCGGAACGTATGCGGTACAAGCCTTCGTAGGCACCTGCTCCGTGAGCGATGAGGTGACCGTGCTGTACACGCCACTTCCAGACCTTGACCTGGGTCCGGATCGCGCGCTCTGTCCCGGTGATGCCACCACCTTCGACATCACGACACCCGGTGCCTCGTACGCATGGAACGATGGTAGCGCTGAACCGACCTTCACCGCCGATGGGGCGGGCACCATCGCCGTGACCATCACCGTGGATGGATGTTCCTCTTCGGATGAAGTGCTCGTGGAGATCCTCGATGCCCCTTCGATCGACCTGGGCAACGACACCACCTTGTGCGAAGGAGCCACGCTGACGATCAACGTGGACCAACCGAACACGAGCTTCATTTGGGATGATGGTTCCACACTTCCCGTACGGAACATCACCACGGCGGGCATCTACTGGGTGGATGCTTCACGCAACACCTGCACACTTCGCGATAGCATCGTAGTGGACGTATTCTCGCCTTCCAGCTTCGACCTCGGCAACGACCGAACGATCTGTGCGGGCACGAGCACCGCGATAGGCTCACCTGTCAATGGTGCCGCATACGTGTGGAGCACCGGTGCCACGACACCCACCATCAGTGTAACCACCGGAGGCGAGTACACCGCGAACATCTCCGTGGCGGGTTGCACGGCGCAGGATATCATCACGGTGGAGGTGATCGACGTGGTGGCTCCTGAGTTGGGTGCGAACCGTCAAGCGTGTGCAGGTGAGGTCGTGACGCTGTCCGTTCAAGGTTCGAACGTGACGTGGTCAACCGGTGAAGTGGGCAATTCGATCGCCGTGACCACCACAGGCTTCTACACGGTGACCACAGATAGCTTGGGTTGCTCGGCAACCGATCAGGTCTTCCTGAACTTCACTCCGGTGACGACCGAAGTGGTGCTGAGCGGCGATCCGAGCATCTGTCCGGGATCGGTGGCGGTGCTGCTGGTGGAAGAACTATCAGGCGCCACGTTCCAATGGAACACGGGCGCGCGCGGGTCCACCCTATCGGTGTTCGAGTCAGGTTGGTATACCGTTCATGCCACCGGCACCTGCATCGATGCCATTGACAGCATCCGTGTGGAAGCCGAGGATTGCAACACCTACGTGCATGTACCCAACAGCTTCACCCCGAACAACGATGGGTTGAACGATGTGTTCCTTCCCGTGATCGACGGTCCACTGGACAGTTACCAACTCGAGATCTTCGACCGATGGGGTGAGCGCATCCACAGCACCAACGCCCGGGAAGAGGGTTGGGATGGCGCTTACAGCGGTGTCGCGTCCCAGGATGGTGTCTACGTGTGGAAGCTCGCGTTCCGGGTGCTCGCTCCGGAAGGGGTGCGCAGCGAAGCCCGCATAGGGCACGTGACCCTACTCCGCTGATCCGCCTTCCGTGTAGCCGGCCTCTTTCCAGAGGTAGCGCCCATCGCTGAGATCGCGGTAGGCGAAACGCGCTCCATCGGTGACCTTGGCGATGCGCTCGGTGACCAGCACGACTTCCTGGTGGATCATCTGCAGCACCAGCTTCCCGTTCTTGTCGAATACACCCGACCGACCGTTGCCGCCGATCAGATGTCCCGCACGTGCATCCACCAACGTGGACAACGTCGGGGCGATCACTTCTTTGCCGGTGCTGTCCACTGCGCCGAACAGACCAGCCACTTGCACGCGCGCCACACCCTCCACGAAGTCCCACATTTGATCGTACTTCGCTTCCACCACATTGGTGCCTTTTCCATCGACAAGGCCCCACTTGGTCTTCTTCTTCACGGCGAAGAGCGGTCCATGTGTGCCGCCCACGTCCACGTATTGGAACGGGACGATGCGTTCGTTGTTGACACCGATGATGCCATGCTTGCCAGCGGAACGCACCTCGGCACGGCCATTCGCGAAATCACCCCATGTGGCGACGTCAGCCGGCGCCTCGTAGTCCAAGGCGATGATCACGCGTCCAAGCGTATCCGCATAACCGCAGCGCCCCGCTTCCACCACCAAGGCGAGGCCATCGTGGTAGGCGCCTACGTGATCATACTTCGCCTCCAAGAGTACTTCACCGTTCACGCTCATGATGCCGGTGCGACCGTTCTTGCGCACTCGTGAAGGGCCGTGTTCAAAGCCTTCGATCCACTCATATTCCAAGGGAACCACGAGCTGCCCACTGCGATCGATCACGCCATAGCGTCCTTCGCGCCCCACCACCGCCCGCTCCGCGTGGAAGCTCGTGGCGGACTCGTACCCCGGTGAGATGCGCATTTCGCCACGCGCGTTCACATAGCCGTAGCGCCCGTGGTCCTGCGCGTAGGCCAAACCTTCCGACAGGTCGCCCAGATCGGTGTAGACCATGGGCACCACCACTTCTCCACTGCGGTCCACCGCGCCGAAGCGACCCGCACGTTCCACCACCGCAGTGCCTTCGGTGAACTCACCCACCTCATCGTATTCGATCGGCACCACCACCCGACCGGAACGGTTGATGGTACCCACCCGATCACCCAGGCCCACTTGGGCCTGACCGTTCACGAAGGGATCCACCCAATCGTATTCCGCCTTGATGCGCTCGCTGCCTTCGGTGTCGATGAAGCCCCATTTACCATCGCGGCGGAAAGGCAACAGTTCGATGCTCGCGGTGCGGTAATCATCCACCAGTTCCTCCATGAAGGGATAGTCCGGGAACTCGGCGATGAAACGTGTGATCGCACCGACGTTCAGGTCCTTGGTGTAGGTCTCGTACAAGCTGCGCCAAGCATCGGGCACGCGATGATTGTCGGGTTCGGCCTTGATGAACGCCTTGTACTCCGCGATCGTCCGGCCCGGCGTGCTCAACCGGTAGATCTCGTCCTCGGCCTTGCGCACGTTGGGATTCTCCGGGTGCGCCGTGATGAAGGCCTTGTAGGAGGCAAGATCCTTGGTTGCGGTAGCCTCTTCGAACACCGCACCTTGCAGGCGTGTCCGTGCTTCGTACACCTCGCGCGCTTCGGGGAACTTCTCCACAAAGGCCCGGTAGGCCGCAGCCGTGTTGGCTTGACGCGCCTCCTGAAAAGCCAGGTGATGCATCACCGACCGTGCCTCCTCCGCGCGTGGACCGGATGGGTAACGATCCAAGTACGCCTGATAGGCCTGCACGGTGTTCTGGCCGCGCGCCACTTCCCAAGCCCGTTCGAACACATGATCACGTTGCGCGGTGATGCTCGTATGGCTCACGCCCAACGCACCGATGTACACCCGTTCCTTGTCCGGTGCTGCGGTGAAGGCCAGATCGGCCTTGAGAACGAACTGGTACGCCGAATCGAGGTCGAAGAAGGGGTTATTCGCGCGACCGCTGATCACGCTCAATCCATACCACGCCGCGGCAGGATGCTTCTTCACCTCCTTGCGGAAGAGCTCACGTGCCTTGAAGTAGTCGTGTACCTCCAGTGCCTTGAACGCCTTCTCCAGTTTGCCAGCATGCACGGTGGTCACCGCCAGCAGGAACAAGGGCAGCAAGGCCACCCGCATCGTCATTCTCCATTCCACGGAACAAAAGTAGCCGCGCGGTGTTCGGGGCTTGACCACCTTTGCGCCGCGCGATCGACCACCTCCTGTTGATGGACCACCGCACCGACCGACTCGAACGCCTCCTTACCCGGCGCAACGCCTGGGCCGCGCTCATCATCCTGGCCATGATCAGCCTGGGGGCCGGCTTCGCGTTGCGCGAAATGCGGGTGGATTACGACTTCGAGAAGTTCTTCCCGAACAACGATCCCGAGTTGGACCGCTACCTGGCCTTCAGGGAAAGGTTCGGGCACGACAACGACTTCCTGCTCTTCGGGATCGAAAGGGAACAAGGCGTATTCGACGGCGAATTGCTCACCCGCGTGGACACCCTCGCGGCCCGGTTGGAGCGCCTTCCGCGCGTGACCAAGGTGCTCTCCCCGACCCGGCTCACCGAACCGATCATCACTCCGGTCGGTGCGTTCGAAACGCCGTATCTGCGCTACTGGAACGACAGCCTGCTCCCCATCGATTCGGCCCGCATCTGGAGCGACCCGCGCATCAAGGACTACTTCTTCTCCGACGACGGCAAGGCCATGCTCGTGGTGCTGAACGCCGAAGCCAACCTCTCGAAAGAGCGGTGCGATACGCTGCTGCGCGATGTGCGCGCCACCCTCACCGCGACGGGCATGTCCGACACGCGCATCGTCGGTCGGATCGTGGGCCAGGACCACTACATCATCACCATGGTGAAGGAGATGGTCTTCTTCCTCACGGCCTCCATCCTCCTGCTCGCGGTCTTCCTCTGGATCGGTTTCCGAAGCCGGTTGGGCGTGGTGGTTCCCATCGTCGTGGTGGGCCTCGCGATCCTCTGGCAGATCGGGTTGATGACGGCGCTGGGCAAACCGATCGGGATCCTCACGATGCTCTTGCCTACGATCCTCTTCGTGGTGGGCATGAGCGATGTGGTGCATATCCTGGAATGTTACCTGGACGAGATCCGCGCCGGTGTGCCGCGCATCCGTGCCATCGCCAACACGTACGCCGAAGTGGGGCTGGCCACCTTCCTCACGGCCATCACCAGCGGCATCGGTTTCGCGACGCTCGGCACTGCGAACATCCCACCACTACAAGAGTTCGGCCTGTACACCGCGTTGGGCGTGCTGCTCACCTTCCTGCTGGCCTTCACCATGCTGCCAGCGCTCTTGGTGCTCACCGATCCGCAGAAGCTACTTCCCATGTCCATCCGGGAATCGCCGTGGACCGGTCGCTTGCCGAACTTCTTCAAGTGGACCATCCGCAACCGGCGCCGCATCCTCATCGGCTTCACCGGTGTGGTCGTGTTGAGTTTGGTGGGCACCTCGCGGATCAAAGTGAACAACTACCTGCTGGAGGATCTGCCCACCAACGACCCGGTGAAACAAGGGTTCATCTGGTTCGAGGAGACCTTCGGCGGTGTGCGCCCCTTCGAGATGGAGATCGCGCTAGCTGAGAACAGCGATGCTTCCTCCGTGTGGGACCTGGAGGTCCTGCAGCGCATCGAGCGCGTACAGCAGTATGTGGACTCAGCGTACGGTGTGGATGGCCTGATCTCGCCCGTCACCTTGATGTACTCCATGAACAAGGCGTTCAACGGGGGCGATCGATCGTACTACCGCCTTCCAGAAGATAGTGCAGAATGCGCCAGGCTGGCGAAACGGATGCGGCTGCTGAGCAAGGACGTGATCGGCGGGATCGTGAGCGACGATGGCCGCAGCGCACGGATGACCGGGCGCATGGTGGACGAAGGCGGCTACGTGCATAAGGGCAAGAACAGCACATTACAAGCCCACATCGATGCGAACGCGCTGGACGGGCTAACGATGAGCCAGACGGGCATGGCTTACCTGATCGACCGCAACAACGAGACCCTGAGCACCCAGCTCGTGCGCGGTATGGGGCTGGCGGTCTTCCTCACAGCCCTCATCATGTTCTGGTTCTTCCGCGACTGGCGTATGGTCTTCGTCGCGCTGATCCCAAACTTGGTACCCCTCGTGTTCATCGCCGGTGTCATGGGTTTCTTCGGCGTGGACCTGAAGGTGAGCACCGCCATCATCTTCAGCATCTCCTTCGGGATCGCGGAGGATGATACCATCCACATGTTGGCCGCCTTGCGCCACCACTTGCGGCGGGGACTTTCACCAGCGTATGCGTTGAAACGCACCTACTTGCGCACCGGCAAGGCGGTGACCGTCACGAGCCTGATGCTGCTCTCCGGCTTCATCACCTTGATCTTCTCCGATTTCGCCAGCGTGCACTACATGGGCGTGCTGATAACCCTCACACTCGCCTTCGCGTTCGTGGCAGAACTGATGTTGTTGCCTGCCCTGGTGATGGTGATGATGCGGAGAAAAGTCCGCTCAAGTCAGAAGTAGACCCGGATTCGTTGGCTTCCTGCCAGGCGCCACGAACCTCCGCCAACGACGCTCGGCCTACTTCCGCTACAGCGACTCCCACATGCCCTTGAAATCGGGCTCTTCCATGAAGACATCCTTACCGATCTCGGCGTATTTGCGGGCCTTGCTGCGGTCGCCTTTGGCCACGAGGTGGTCGGCATAGCGGATCAACGCGTTCTTCAGGAGTTTCTGCTGATCCTTCGGCAGGGTCTTGATATCACCTGCTGCTGCAACGGCCTTGTCGAAGGCAGCTACGCTCATGTCCCCTTCCTTGGCCAGGTTGCTCTTGTACTGCACGAGTGCCAGCATCAACCACGGACCGGGATTCTCCGGGTAATACCCCGTCATGGCATCGAAGTTGGCCTTGGCCTTGCTCAAGCCCTTGGGGTCGTCCATCAGGTTCTCCCCTGTTTCACCGGCCATCGTGTTCAAGCTGGCCCAATAGTCCTCGTAGTTGCTGAAGAACTCCTTGTCCTTGTCCTTCTTGCGGTATTTCTCCGCCCACTTGAGCGCATCGCGACCCGCTTTGGGGTAGTCGGTGGCGTACTTCTCGAGCTTCGACATCTCGTAGTTGCACATGCTCACGTACAGGAAGGGCAAGGGATCCTTCTTCGTGGCATCCCCTTCGGTGTAGGTCAGAGCCTTTTCCATGCACTTCTCGTACTTCTCATCCACGTAGAGCACCAGCAGGTCCTCATACACATGTTTCTGAGCCTGAACGGATAAGGCAGCCAGTAAAGCGGTGGCGGCTAGGAGGTTCTTCATGGTCTTGTGGTGACGTCAATGGCAAGGAACATGCCGAAGGTAATCTTCTAACGCAGGATCCCCGGAAAGGATCACCCGCGAAGATGTGCAACCATGGCTGTGGACAGGCATTTGCGCACCTTCGCACCGTGGTACGCATCGATATCCTCAGCGCCGTTCCCCGGCTGTTGGACAGTTGGTTCAACGAGAGCATCCTGGAACGGGCCCGGAAGAAGGGCCTGGCGGAAGTACACGTGCACGACCTGCGGGATTGGAGTACGGACAAGCACCGCCGGCTGGATGACTATCCCTTCGGTGGCGGTGCGGGTATGGTGATGACGGTGGAGCCGATCCACCGGGCCATCGCCGAGTTGAAGGCCCAACGCGCCTACGGGGAGGTGATCTACCTCTGTCCGGACGGGCAACTGCTGGATCAACCGCTGGCCAACGAACTGAGCCTGAAAGGGAACCTGATCCTCCTGTGCGGCCACTACAAGGGCGTGGATGAACGGGTACGCGAACACCTGATCACCAGGGAGGTGAGCATCGGCGACTATGTGCTGAGCGGGGGCGAACTGGCCGCCGCTGTGGTGAGCGACGCCGTGATCCGTCTGCTACCCGGCGTACTTGGCGATGAGAACTCGGCCTAGAGCGACAGCTTCCAGGACGGCCTCGTTTCGCCTCCGGATTACACCCGACCGGCCGATTATCAGGGCTGGAAGGTGCCCGATGTGCTCCTGAGCGGCCACCAAGGGAACATCGACTCCTGGCGCCACCAACAAGCCTTGGAACGCACCCGGCAGCGCCGACCGGGACTTCTGGGTGAACCTGGGGTTCAGGATCAGTGAATTATCCGTAATATTGCGGCCCCAAATCCACGGGATCCGAATCCTCCGACGTGTCGTAGGCGCTGGGAACTCCCTCAAAACCAGAAGGTCATGGACCGCATCAAGCAGCTCGAGAAAGAGATC
>JAEUTB010000237.1 GCA_016787995.1 Flavobacteriales bacterium
CGCCTTCACCAAGTCCTCCACGGCCGCCGTTTTAAGGATGTAGCCGTTCGCACCGGCACAGATCGCATCGAACACCTTGTCGTCGTCCTCGAATACGGTCTGCATGAGGATGTGCGCTTGTGGATAACGCGCACGGATCGCCTTCACCCCTTCGATCCCGTTCATGCCGGGCATCTGGATGTCCATCACGATCACGTCGGGCCGCGCCGCATCGATATCGCGCATCAACTGCGATAGGTCCGGATGCACCGCCACACAGACCATGTCCGCCTGGGTATCCACCAGCATGCGGAACATGTCGCGAAGGTCCTTGTTATCGTCGAAGAGGACGACACGGATGGGGGAGCCGCTCATGGATGGGGATCTCGTTGATGGAGGTGTGGTTTCCAAGCGTGCGGCGACTAGCGCGAATTTAGTGCTGGCAGCAAGGTGGTAGCGTAGGATGGTCAAGAAGCCGTTCGTTGTACTGGCCGACCCGCGCACCCGATCACGGGAACATGTCGATCGCCGCTTTCATGAATGGATTTCGGTGATCGACGTTCAAGGTTTGATGAATCGTGCGCTCCATGTTCCGTCGGTTCGCAGGACGGTGAGGGTGTAGCAACCCGAGGTCAGGTCGCTCACGTCGATCGATCGCGCGTTGTGATCGTCCTGGTGCATCACCTCCCGCCCGGTCATATCGTGTACCACAAGCTGTACTGTGCCGCTCACTGCGCTGTCGATCCACAACCGGTCATCCACCGGATTCGGGTGGATCGCAAGCGACGATGGTGCAATGATCTCCTGCTGGCCCACGGTCGAGAGTGCTCGGCGCGCCACCGATCGCCCAAGTGTGGCCGCGTACAGGTATTCGTTACCGATGCCAGTGGCCAATGCGAGCGGGTCCGCAGGTAACAGATCGTCGGTGATGTCGGTCCAGTCCGTCGTGTTGGGTGCCAGGATGAAGACCCCATTCTCGGTGGCCGCTACCACGTTGGTCGCCACCACCGCAAGGTCATGCACCAGCACACCGGACAGCGAAGGACCGATGGCACTCCAGGATGTCCCCTGGTCGTTACTGCGGTACACACCGTTATCCGTGCCTACATAGATGAAGCCTTGGTTCATGGCGAAAGCCGTGCCTGCCAACCCCACCATTCCGGTATTCACGAGTTCCCATCCGGCCGAGCCGATCGCGCTGCGGTACACACCCGGATCGCCATCCGGTCCTGCTCCAACACCCGCGAAGATCAGCGTGCCCGTGGCAAGGAGATCCAACACCCCGGCTTGGCTCGGAAGCCCCGTGCTGAAGTTGCTCCATGTGACACCACCATCGGTACTGCGGCGCACAGTTGCATTGCCTGCATTGCTACCACCCACGAAGAGCGAGCCACCGCCGCTCGCGAATGCGGCCAAGGAGATGTCCACCAACGGCGCATCAGGCCAGCTCACGCCTCCGTCGTTGCTACGCAACAGGCCATTCGAAGTGGCCGCAAGCACGGTGTTGCCGTTCTTATGGAGGCCGCTGACGGAGGTGTATTCGGGGCTCGCCACACGTTGCCATGTCGCACCCGCATCCGTGCTGCGATGGATGCCTTCGTAGCCGCCGCAGATCACCAGGTCTTCTTCCACCAACAGGCTGTATACTTCCGCTCCGATCATACCTGTGGCGCTCTGTTCGATCCAGGTCGTGCCATTGTCCGTGCTGCGGTAAAGCGATCGGGCTTTGTTGATGAAGACGTCGCCCGCTGCATTGCCGAAGATCGTGGTGGTCCACGTGTCAGGCAACCCTGGAGCGAGGTCCGTGTATTGGCTGGCTCCAAGGTCCCATCGGCTCACCAGTACGTTCAAGTTACCATCGCTGCTGAAGTAGAAGCGATCGCCGATACGACAACCGTACTTGGGTGGATAGGCCAACGGCGTGGTGGTGATCTGCGTCCACGTGAGCCCTTGGTCCGTGCTGCGATAGACGTGCCTGCCGAACGCAATGAGGTCGGTTCCGTTGGTGTACAACGCGCCGATCCCCGGTGTCGCATCAAGACCGTTATTCGCAACCTGCCATGTAGCTCCGTCGTCCGTACTACGGTACAGATCACCCGGAAAATTGAAGCCGCCGCGTGTGACGAGCAGGCCACCACCGAGGGCGATCATCTCCCCCGGGTAGTTCGGCGTGCTTCCGAGCGAGGTGAACGTGAGACCTTGGTCCGTGCTGCGGAAACGACCGGTGTTGCAGGATACGAGCAGGTCCGTGCCATCATCGTTGATGCCGGTGATGTCGTAGGGGTTGCCCATCGCGGCATTGTTGCATGCGCTCCATGTGAGCCCGTCATCGAAGCTGCGGTAAAGCCCTTCTTGGTCCACCCCGGCATAGAGCACGGCGCCAAGGCGGTGTAGCTTGATGACGTCTTCACTGGGCAAGCCCTCGCCCCATGGAGCCCAGGTCTGCCCGCCGTCGGTGCTCTTGAAGAGGCCAGCGCTACCGCCAACGAGGTCGGCTCCGCTCACCGTCGCGTGGCAACTGTTCCAAGCACCGTAAGGTCCAGTGTGTTCCCATTGGGCTGCAACAGGCGACACGCAGAGGAAGAGTAGGATGGTTCGGATCGTTCTCATGGGAGAGGCTTTGCTGCTGGTTCCCTGTTCTGTGATTCTTCTATCGTGGAATTCGTTGTTCGGCATGTTCTTCGCAAGCCGGACCTTGGCGAGCTCAGTACTTGATGAAGCGCTCTGTTCGCCATTCATTGAGGTCCGTAATGGTGACCGTGTACACACCAGGAGGAAGCTCCGAGGTATCCATGGCCAGACCTTCGTCGAACCAAGTCGACGGTAACCGTATCGTTCGCCCGGTGGCATCATGCACCATCACCGTTCGGCCCCTTCGCATGCCAGGACCTTTGAGACGAAGTATGGCGCCCACTGGATTCGGCTGGAGGACTATGTCGTTGGGGTCATCCTTCTCGCCGATACCCACGTTCAACCCGCTTTCGAATTTCCATGCGGCCACTTGGATGTTGTTGGGCGTATCCACATAGCCCGCAACGGCAATGCCACCATCGGAAAGGAAGAGCGTGCGGACGGCGTATTCGAAGTCGCTTCCGCTGGTGGCATTACTGGTGCCGATCCCGTTGGTGCCGAAGCTGGTGTCGAACGATCCATCGCTGAGTAAGCGGATCACCTTCACTCGGGCCGGGTTCCCCGTGTTATTGTCCGTGCCTATCAGGATATTCCCATCGGGCTGCACGGCCAGTGTAGGCAGCGCCCAGTCGTCGACCCCGAGGTCGATCGCGACCGAACCATTCGTTCCGAACGTGTTGTCCAAGGTGCCGTCCTCCTGCATGCGTACCACGCCGATGCGATAGCCGTCCTCCGTATCCAGCAGACCACAAACGACGACCTTGCCGTCATCCTGCACGCGTACGCTGTTGGCCGCGTCCGTTCCGCCTCCTCCGATATCCAATACCAGTTTCCCACCGGTCCCGAAGGTGCTGTCGAATGCGCCGTTCGCGTTCAAACGGGCTATGAACATGCCACCACCCGCGATGCTCTCCGCAGTGCCACACACCACGATCTTTCCATCGTTCTGCAAGGTGATGTCGGTGGCGTTGTCATCACCAACCGTGCTGATGTCCATCTGTACGACACCGAAACCGCTATCCGTGGCACCATCGCTGTTCAGGCGCAGGACGAAAGACTCCCAAGCCGTGCCGGTGTAGCGTTCACCACAAGCCACGATGCGGCCATCGGGCTGCAGTGCGAGTCCTTTGATGAAACTGTCCGTGGTTCCCGTGAAGTCGATCGTACGGATCCCGTTCGTTCCGAAGCTCGCATCCAGGTCTCCGTTCGGCAGGTGCCGCATCACGATCGCGCGTCCGTCAGCTTGGGCGTTGAAGCGCACCCCTCCGGCGATGATGCGTCCGTTCGCCTGCACGGCGACCGCGCCGATGAAGTCGTTGCTGGCGTCCACATCGGTGAGTACGAGCCCGTTGTTGCCGAAGCCGGTGTCCAAGCTGCCATCGGCATGGAAGCGCGCCAGCAGGGCGTAACCCGGTGTGGCGCCGCCCACCACGACCTTACCATCGGGCTGTTCAGCGATGGCTTCACCGGAACTGTAATTGCCGGTCACAGCGGCGATGGCACGGCCATTTTCTCCGAAGGAGGCATCAAGGGTGCCTGGTTGCGCTGCAGAAGTTGCAGCGGCCATCAGAAATGCGAAAGCGGAACATGTTCTCATGTCGGGTCTCTTTGATGATGTTCGCACCGTCGTGTCAGTTCTTCAGGAAGCTTTGGGATACGCGGCCGCCCGGACCTTCGACCTGAAGGATGTAAGGCCCGCTGCTCAACGGACGGAGGTCAATGCTCAAGGGTGCGCGTAGGTTGCCCTGAAGGCTGATCACGCGTGCACCGCTCAGGTCGAACACTTCCACGGAGCGGAACTCCATGGTACCATCAGCGCCGATGGTCAACAGCTCGCTTGAAGGATTCGGCCACAGTTTGAATGACTCGGCACCGGCGTTCGACTGAACGTTCACGTTCACATCGTTGAAGACTTGGAGATAGCACAGCAGCCGATCACCGAAGATGCTGTTGTCAACACCGGTGAGCAACACCTTGCTTCCTTTCAGCAAGGGAGTGAAACTGTAGAATTGATTCGTGTTGGATGAGAACTGGGTGTACATACCGCTGGCGCCGAATGCGCCATCGGGAGTGCCATTGGGCAACAAGCGCAAGAGCGCAGCACTATTGGTTCCCAGCCCATTGATCACTTGGCCGCATACAAGTATCCGTCCCGAACCATCCACTTCCATTCCGTTCACATCGCCTTCAAAGCCGAATTGAGGTTGAAGGTCCACCACTCCATCCCCATCAAAGGTGGCATCGAGCGCACCAGTGGCAAGGCGACGCTCCAAGCCTGGGCCTGCGGTGAAGTCGAGCCGAGAACGCCGCAGTGCATAGAAACTTCCATCCGCGTTCAGGAAAAGGTCGCGATAGAACGAACCTCCTGAATTGCCGATGAAGCCGTCCCCATCGAATGAAGTGTCAACCGCACCCGCGGAGGTCAACCGTGTGATCACGTCGAAGTGGAAATTGTTGCTCTCGTCGTAGTATCCACCTACGACCAAAAAGCCACCGCCAGGTAGTTGCACCATGTCGCGTGCGTAAGCCCAGTAACCCGGCGGTGTTACCACTCGGATGCCGCCATTGCCCCAGGTGGCGTCAACGGTCCCGTTGTTGGTGAACATCACGAATGCCATGGAGGGTTGATTGGCGAAGGTGCCTTGTGCGCCACCTATCAAGTAGCGCCCATCATTGAGGGCAACAATGCAGCGCACCTCTTGCACTGCAGTGCCGAGATCGACCAAGGTGCTCCCATTGGTGCCGAATGTGCCGTCGATACTCAGGTCTTCATTGTAGCGCGCAATGCCGAGGCGGTTTCCGCCGCCGAACTGGCAATTGCCTGCGACCAACACCTTCCCATTGGATAGTAGCAGCACGCTACTGGCCAAACTGTAGTTGACACCGCTCGCGTATTGCTGGCTCAAGGCGCTGGGTTGACCGTTCTGCGATCCACTGGCATTGTATTTCACCAGCGCGAACGAAGGTGATTTGGTGAACGCCGTGATGTGGCCACCATCGGAAGTGGCTACTGAACGGTTGGCCGCGAAAGTGCCGGTCTCGGAATACGATGTCGAGAGGAAGCCATCGCCGGAGAAGCTCGGGTCGAGGGTGCCAGGTTGGGCTGCGGCAGTTGCAGTGGCGAACAGCAGTGCTAGGGTGTAAAGTGTTCTCATTTCGTGTTTATCAAGGTCAGGTCACTTTGATGAAGTTGGCGCCGTACGGTCAGTTCTTCAGGAAGCTCTTGGAAACGCGGCCCCTTGGACCTTCCACCTTAAGGATGTACGGCCCGCTGCACAACGGACGGAGGTCGATGCTGAAGGGAGCGCGTAGGTTACCCTGAAGGCTAAGCACACGTGCGCCGCTCAGGTCGAACACTTCCACGGAGCGGAACGTCATGTTGCCATCAGCCCCGATGATCAACTGCTCGCTGGCAGGATTCGGCCGTATTTGGAGATCGAATGGCACTTGGTCCTGATCGTTCACTCCATTCGGTACTGCGAACAAGGAATCTGCCCAGAGGGGGATGCTTTCGAAGGTGAGCTGTGGGTCCAAGCCTCCCGTGAGTGTGGAATCTGACGGACTGATGGAACTGGTGGTAGCACTGAACGTCGCCATGCTGAAGGTGTAGGGGGTACTGAACTGGGCTGGCAGCACGCCCAACGGACCCGAGCCGTAAAGCACGGGAATGAAGTTCGAGAACGGGTTCGTGGTGTAATTCCCGAGCATCACCTGTGTGCCATCGGGCCTTGGCAACAGGGCTTGGCAGATCATGTTGGTGCCAGGTGGTCCCTCCTGGTTCATGGAGAAGACCGTCGTCCCATCCGGTGCCAGCTTGAATACTTGTGCGCCGTTGCCTCCGGTGCAGTACGCCGAGCCATCGCTTGTGAAGCGTATGCTGCCGACGGTGAAGGTTGCGCCTTGGTAGCCCCACGAACTCACGAAG
>JAEUTB010000206.1 GCA_016787995.1 Flavobacteriales bacterium
CATTGAGCCGGCCATGCTCACCGAAGCACCCGCCTTCGTGGATGTGGTGCGCACCTTGGAGACCCTTACCCAAGACCGCATCGTGGTGGCGCACAATGTCCGCTTCGATATGACGGCTTTGGAGCATGAGTTCGCCCGCACAGGCTTGGTCTTCGACCGACCGACACTGTGCACCGAACGGCTTGCCCGGCAACTGGTGCCGCACCTCCCCCACTATAACCTGGGCAGCCTGTGCCGGTATTTCGGTATCGAGTTCCGCGCCGCGCACCGTGCCCTGAGCGATGCTGAAGCCACCGCCGGGTTGCTGAAGCGGTTGATGGACGAACACGGCGAGGACCGCATCCTGGCTGCAGTTACCTCCTGGCCGAAGGCTCTCCGTGCCTGATCAGAGCAGCGCGTTCGACGACCACAGGATCCACATCACCACGGAACACCCCATTCCGATGGCGCCCATTTTCCAACCCTTGCGGGCCCGGCCTACACTCGCTTGCGTGTAGCGCAACAGGTGCGCGGATCGTGTACGATCCCCCCAAAGTCCAAAGGCCAGGGCAAGCACACCGAGTACAAAGGCCAGCGAGACAAGGTGTATGGCGAACGCCAACGGTATGCTAAGACCCCCGAAGACCATGGCCACGGTGCTCAACGGTAGGTTGCGTTCCTCCTGCTTCATACCCCGGCGAATTTCAGCAGTGCTGCATGCACCTCCAAGACCTGCGGGATCACCAAACGGGAGTCGTCGTTTTGGATCACATGGTCGGCGATGGCCAACCGTTCAGCCTCGCTGACCTGATTCGCCAGCCTCGCTCGGACAGCGTCTTCACGAACGCCATCACGTTCCATCACACGTTGTATGCGGATCGCTTCAGGTGCGCTCACCACCACGATCCTGTCCATGTTCCGGTGTCCGCCGCTCTCCGCCAGCACTGCGGCCTCCATGATCACATACGGTGACCGTTGTTCACTCATCCAGCGATCGAAGGCGGCCCGCACGGCCGGGTGGATCAAGGCATTCAAAGCCTTCAAGGCCTCCGTGTCCTTGAACACGATCCCCGCAAGCGCTGCGCGATCGATGCCATCATCGTTCAGGACCGAGACCCCGAAGCGTTCCACAACCGCCTCCTTCACCGCTTGGTCGCGCTCCAACAGGCGCCGACCTTCGGCATCGGCCTCGAAGACGGGAATGCCCACGGTCCTGAAGACGCGGCCAATGGTGGTCTTGCCACTGCCGATACCACCGGTGAGTCCTACGCGGATCATCGATCTGGCCTTGCAACGAAGATCTGGGCGCGAGCCCTAGTGGGCTTCGGACCGCTTATTGAGGCTTGGCGGTAGTCTCGTTCAGTTGCTGCGAGCTGTCCATGGCGATCGCGCTCTTCTCGAAACGCAGGCGCACGTTGGAGTCCACTTCGAGCAGGATGGTCGCATCGGCTACCTCCACCACTTTCCCGTGCAAGCCGCCAATGGTGACCACCTTGGTACCCTTCTGAAGCGATTCACGGAATTTCTTCGCATCCTTCGCCTTCTTCTGCTGCGGACGGATCATGAAAAAGTAGAAGACCACCATCAGGAGGCCCATCATGAGGAAGAAACTCCAGTCGGCGCCTTGCTGGGGCTGTGCCTGGAGAAGGAAGGTAGCGGTCAACATGTCTTTTGTAGGATGTGCTAGGGTTTGCTGGAGGGGCCCACGACCTCAGCGGTGAGCGTGAGTACGTTACTTGGTGGAACGGTGTTGGCCACCACGGTCACGGTCTTGTCCTGCCGACCACTGCGGCCTTCGCTGTCGAAGCTCACGGCGATAGCGGCCTTCTCGCCTGGGGCGATGGGTTCCTTGGGCCAGTTCTTGCCAACGGTACAGCCACAGGAACCGCGCACGTCGGTGATCACCAACGGAGAACCGCCGGTGTTCTTGAAGCTGTAGTTAAGGTCTACTTTGTTCCCCTGGACCACCTTGCCCAAGTCAACATGGGTGGCCGAGAATTCCATCTTTGGAAGATCATCCGGATCCACGTTCTCATAGCCGGAGGAAGGGAAGTTCAAATTCTCCGTAGTGACTTCAGCAGGGTCGCGTTCAGTGTGATCAGTGATCCTGCAGCTCGTGGATGCACTCAGCAGTGCTACGAGGAATAGCGATCGAGCAGTTGCCCCAAACCTTGCACATCGTGTAGTCGTGGTCCGCGCTTCCATGGTCATCAGCTTTCGAGCAGTCCGCGGCCGACCTTGCGGATGCGGCCATCACCACGCATTTCGATGAACAGTTTGTCGAGCACCCCGTTGATGAAGTTCTTGCTCTTGGGCGTACTGTACGCCTTGGCGATCTCGATGTACTCGTTCATCGTCACCTTCACCGGGATCTGATCGAACTCGCGCACCTCCGTCAACGCCATCTGCATCAGGATCATGTCGCTCAGCGCGATGCGGTCGCTCTCCCAGTTGCTGGACTTCTCCGAAATGGCCTTTTCGTGCTCTTCCGCGTGTTGAATGGTCTTGCGGAAGAGGGTGGAAACGAATTCCTGGTCCTCTTTCGGGTCCCGTACGATCTCGTTCATGAACACATCGGCGGAGTCCGTGGCCCGCATCTGCTCCAAGGTCCGCTTCACCAGGCTCGCAGCCAGGTCCAGGTCCTCCATCCAGGCGATGTTCCTGTTCTCGATCACTTCCTGCAAGCCTTCGCTGTTGGCGATGAGGTCGCTGAAGAGTTCCACTACGAAGGCTTGGTCTTTCTTGAAGGTGGTCTCCGGGCTCGCCATGTAGGCCTTCACGGCTTCGTTGGTCTCGAGCATCCGATACATGCCGGTGAACAGTTCATGGTTGCCCACCCAGCTGATCTTGCGCTTTTCGCACTCCAAGCGGAGCCGCTCACTTTCCGCCAGGATCCTCACCAACGGATTATCCACGAAGCGGCGATTGGGGTTGAGGTCCTCCGGCGTCGGCAAGCGCTTCTTCTTACGCTCTTCGAAGACCAACTCCGCCACGTGGCGGAGCTCGCCGAACACCAGCAACAAGGATAAGTAAAGGTCGTAGGTGCGTTCGATGCCGGCGAATAGCTCCTTCTCGATCCGAGCGGCGCTGGCGTTGTCGCTCTGCCAATACGCGTACAGCGATTGAAAGGCTTTGATACGGAGGTAACGGCGGTTGAGCATACAGGGATACCGACTTCGGCAGGGTGTTTCCGGTCTCAGAAACGCATGCCAGCGGCACGCATGCTACTGATGCGGTCCTCGGCGGCTTGGTTGGCGGCTAGGTAGGTGGGAATGCCCAGTTCTGCGCTCGCCTTGAAAATGCGCAGCGCGGTGTCGTAGATGCCCTCGGTCTGCCTCAATGCGGCTTTCCGGTTGTAGCCTTTACGTTCCCAAGCACAGTTGATGATCCCACCAGCGTTGATGAGGAAGTCCGGAGCATAAAGAATGCCTTTCTCCATCACCACTTTGCCGTGTACCACCTCATCGGCGAGCTGGTTGTTGGCGGCACCGGCAATGATGCTGCATTTGAGCCGCTTCAGTGTTTCATCGTTCACCGTGGCGCCGAGCGCGCAGGGCGAGTAGATGTCCATGTCCACATCATAAATGGCATCGGGCTTCACCAGTTCGATGGACGGGAACTCGGCTTTGATGGCTGCGAGTTTGTCGTCATGGATGTCGGTGAGGTAGACCTTGGCTCCGTCCTTCACGAGCAAGGCCACCAAGCCTTTGCCAACGTTTCCGGCACCCTGGATGGCCACTTTGCGGCCGCTCAGTTGGTCCGATCCATAGGCGGTCTTCGCGGCTGCTTTCAATCCACAATAGACGCCGTAGGCCGTCACCGGGCTGGGGTCGCCGCTACCGCCCATTTCTTCGGGCAGACCAGCCACGTTCTTGGTGGCCTTCTGGATGTTCACCATCTCCGTGGTGCTCATACCCACATCCTCCGCGGTGATGTAGCGCCCGTTCAAGCTATCCACGAATTGCCCGAACCGGCGGAACATGGCCTCCGTCTTCTGGGTGCGGGCATCGCCGATGATCACCGCTTTGCCGCCGCCCAGGTCCAAGCCGGCCAAAGAACTCTTGTAGGTCATGCCGCGGCTTAAGCGAAGTACGTCGTTCAGTGCTTCTGCTTCGGAGGCGTAGGGCCACATGCGTGTACCACCCAAGGCTGGGCCTAGCGTGGTGTCGTGGATGGCGATGATGGCTTTGAGACCCGTAGGACGATCGTAGCAGAAAAGGACCTCTTCGTGATCGTGGTTCTCCATGCGGCTCAACACCATATCGGTGGTGGCGGCTTTCGTGCTGGTGTTGACCATGGCTCTGCGCGTTTCAACGTTTCCCTTCTTACCACGGGGCCGGAGCCCGCTCCTTGCTCACGGGCTACCTTTGTTCCGCTGTTCGAGCGGGAAGGAACCCTGAGAGCGGCGCAAAAGTAGCACGTTCCGGCCCCACGGCATGCGTCCGCTCCTGAAGCTGAACCCCTATCTGGCGAAGTATCGCTGGCACCTCTTGCTGGGCACGGTCTTCATCGTCCTGAGCAATCTCTTCGCCGTGTATGCTCCCCAGGTCGTGCGGGAGGCCATCGACCTCATCGCACGGGGTATAGCACAGCTCGAAGTGGCTCCGGAGCAACGGGTGTTGCCCGTGCCCGAGACCCTTCAGCTTTGGGTGGGTTGGACGGGTCTTGACCTGCAGGGCCGGTTGAACGAACTCCACGACGAGGACGCTTTGAAGGCCACCGTGGTCTGGTGCGCCGCCCTGCTCGCCGTGCTCTACCTGGTGTTCGCGCTGCTGAAAGGCTTCTTCATGTTCCTGATGCGGCAAACGATCATCGTGGTAAGCCGCCTGATCGAGTACGACCTGAAGAACACCGTTTACGACCACTACCAGAAACTGGACCGGGCCTTCTACAAACGCAACAGCACCGGCGACCTGATGAACCGGATCAGTGAGGATGTGGGAAAGGTGCGTATGTACCTCGGTCCGGCCATCATGTATACGATCAACCTGGTGGTGCTCTTCGTGCTGTGCATCGTGTTCATGCTGCGCGTGAACGTGGAACTCACCTTGTGGACCCTAGCACCGCTGCCCATCATGAGCATCATCATCTATCGGGTCAGTGATGTGATGAACCGGCGCAGCATGGATGTGCAGGTCCAGCAAAGTCGATTAAGCACGCTCGCCCAAGAGACCTTCAGCGGGATCAGGGTACTGAAGGCCTACGCCAAAGAACCCACGGCCGTGGCGCGCTTCGCGGACGCGGCATCGGATTACAGGGACCGGAGCATGGCGCAGGCCAAGGTGGACGCCCTATTCATGCCGGCCATCATGCTATTGATCGGGCTCAGCACCGTGATCACCATCTTCATCGGCGGTCAGAAGCTGATCCAAGGTGATCCGTCCGTTACGGTGGGCAACATCGCCGAATTCGTGATCTACGTGAACATGCTTACCTGGCCCTTCGCCTCCGTAGGATGGGTCACCTCCCTGATCCAGCAGGCCTCGGCCAGTATGACGCGGATCAATGAGTTCCTGGACAGTGAGCCCGCCATCCGGAGTACGGGTGATGCCCTGCCCAGTGTTGCCGGTGCCATCACGTTCCGCAATGTCGGGTTCACGTATCCCGACACCGGCATCCGCGCGTTGGACGGTGTCTCGTTCCACGTCCCTGCGGGATCCACGCTGGCCATCGTGGGCCATACCGGCTGCGGCAAGAGCACATTGGCCGAATTGATCGGTAGAGTGTACGATGCCACGGATGGCGAAGTGCTCATCGACGGGGTCCCCATCCAACAGGTGGACCTGGCGAAGCTTCGGGCTGGCCTGGGCTTCGTTCCCCAGGAGATCCTGCTCTTCAGCGATACCATCCGGAACAACATCGCCTTCGGAATGGATGAAGCCGCCGATCTGGACCTTCGCGTGCAGGAAGCGGCCCGAAAAGCCCAGGTGCATGCGGACATCACCCGGTTCCCTCAGGGCTATGATACGGTGGTCGGTGAGCGCGGTGTCACCTTGAGCGGTGGACAGAAGCAACGGGTAAGCATCGCGCGGGCCATCCTCACCGAACCGCGGATACTTGTGTTCGATGATGCGCTGAGCGCCGTGGATACCGCTACGGAGGAGGCTATCCTGCGCGCGTTGAAGGCGGTGATGCAAGGAAGGACCACGGTGATCATCAGCCATCGGATCAGTGCGGTGCGCGATGCCGACCACATCGTGGTGCTGGACCATGGACGGGTAGCCGAAGAAGGGATGCACTCATCCTTGCTGGAGCGTAAAGGGATCTACGCCCGAATGCACGAGGAACAACTGCTGGAGGAGGCCCGACTGGAGCCCTGACCAGCGCTCCGGCCGGGTGAAGGTTTTCCCGTCGATGCATCACCTGGTGGTTGGGCGAGCCATGGTCGGGGTCCGACGGCCCCGCACTGCGGGTTTGTCAGTTTCCGGATCCCGTTTATATTTGGTTGGGCCTAAGGGTAATCAGGCCGCAGAATCCCCCATGCAGGACGATCGCGAGGATGTATTCTCCAAAGCCGTTCGCGCCGGAAAGCGGACCTACTTCTTTGACGTGAAGAGCACGCGTGGGCGTGACCTCTACCTCACCATCACGGAGAGCAAGAAACATACCCACGAGGATGGCACGGCCCATTACGACAAGCACAAGATCTTCCTGTACAAGGAGGACTTCGACAAGTTCATGGATGGGCTGCACGAGGCCTTTGACGAGATCGATCGCCTGCGTAAGTCGGGTGAATATGTCCGCGAGGAATCGCAGCCAAGCCCACCCTTGGCCGATCGCAGTGCCGGCACCGATGTGAACTTCGAAGACCTGGGCCGGGACGACGCCTGAGCCGCCACAGGAACATGGTGGACCCGTGCCGCCGCACGTATCCCCTACATTTGCGCCGGTCCACGGTACTTTGTGCCCCTTTACCTCTGATCGGAACGTCGGTTCCTGCGCCAACAGCGCACTGGTCCACCTGCGCTCTTCACTCCTACCCGTATGAGCATCGATATGCGCAACCAGCGCGCCACCGCCGCAGGACTGCTCGTGGCTCTTGGTATCATTTACGGGGATATCGGCACCTCGCCCTTGTACGTGATGAAGGCCATCATCGGGGAACGACCGGTCTCCGAGCTGTTGGTCCTGGGCGGCATCAGCTGCGTAGTGTGGACATTGACGATCCAAACCACCTTCAAGTACATCCTGCTCACCCTGCGCGCTGACAACCGCGGTGAAGGCGGGATCTTCTCCCTATACGCGCTCGTTCGTCGGTTCGCTTGGTGGGCCTTCATACCTGCCAGTATCGGGGCCGCCACCTTGTTGGCCGATGGCATCATCACGCCGCCGATCTCCGTGGCATCGGCCATCGAAGGTCTTGTCAACGTGCGGGGTTTGGAAGAGGTCTTCACACCCGGCAGCAATGTGACCGTGGCGGTGGTGATCGCGATCCTGTCGCTCATCTTCTTCTTCCAGCGCTTCGGCACCAAGGTGGTGGGTAGCACCTTCGGTCCGGTGATGGGGGTCTGGTTCAGCATGCTGGTGGTCCTCGGCCTCACCTACGTGATCCAGTTCCCGGATGTGCTTCGTGCCCTCAGTCCCCATTATGCCATAGCGCTCCTCACCGAATACCCCGATGGCTTCTGGCTGCTCGGTGCCGTATTCCTCTGCACCACCGGAGCTGAAGCATTGTACAGTGATCTGGGCCATTGCGGCAGGCGGAACATCCAAGGCAGCTGGATCTTCGTGAAGGCCGCCTTGGTCATCAACTATATGGGCCAGGGAGCGTGGGCGCTGCATGCTTCAGGGGGCACCTTGGATGGTCGCAACCCGTTCTATGCCCTGATGCCGGACTGGTTCCTGGTTCCCGGGATATGCGTGGCCACCTTGGCTGCCATCATCGCCAGTCAGGCCTTGATCACGGGTAGTTTCACGCTCATCAGTGAAGCCGTGAGCATGAATTTCTGGCCCCGTGTCCGGGTGAAGTTCCCTAGCGATGTACGCGGTCAGATCTACATCCCCAGTGTGAACTGGCTTCTTTGGGTGGGATGCGTCGGTATCATGTTGAATTTCCGCGAAAGCGGTGAAATGGAACATGTCTATGGCTTCTTCATCACCCTGGCGATGTTGATGACCACCGTGCTGATGGGGATCTGGTTACGCTATGTGCGGCACTGGTCCTGGCTGGCGGTCGTGTTCGTCCTCTTGCTCTTCTTCACCGTGGAGTTGGCCTACTTCGCCGCCAATAGCGTGAAGGTGCTGCACCGCATCAGTTTCGTTATCGTGGTCCTGGGATTGGTGAACCTGATGCTCATGTGGTTCAAAGCCCGGAAGATCACCAACCGCTTCCTCGACTTCCGGAACCTGACGGACCATGCCCCCGCCATCGTGGACCTGAGCAAGGACAAGGAGGTTCCCAAATTCGCCACCCATCTGGTGTACCTCACCAAAGCCAACGACCGCACGCAGGTGGAACGCAAGATCGTGGACAGTATCCTGCGCAGGCGCCCGAAACGTGCGGATGTCTATTGGTTCATCCACGTGGACTGGACCGACGAACCGTACACGATGGAGTACCGGGTCACCGAGTTGGTGAACGACAAAGTGATCCGCGTGGATTTCCAGCTCGGGTTCCGTGTGCAACCGCGGATCAACAAGCTCTTCAAACAGGTCATTCAGGATCTGGTCTCGTGCTCCGAGTTCGACCTCAGCAGCAAGTACGAATCGTTGCGGAAACACGACTTCGATGCCGATATCCGTTACGTGCTCATGGAGCGGTTCCTCTCCGTGGAGAACGAGCTGAGCGTGGCCGACGATGTCCTTTTGGACACCTACTTCTTCATCAAGCGCTTCGCGCTCAGCGACCAGACGGCGTTCGGCCTGGACCATACCGATACGGTCGTGGAATACGTTCCCCTTATCCTCGGCGAAGTGGAATCACTGCCCCTTAAGCGCCTTGGTGTACCGCCAGCTTCTCGACCGAACGCATGATCCCGGGGCTTGTCCGTGGTCTGAAGTGGATGATCATGGTCGTGGGCCTCGCCCCACAGGTCTATGCGCAGGAGGTAGGTGCCTTCAAGCCGTCGGCAGAGGGTTGGGATACCTTGACCGTCATCGATACCACGCGTGACCGACGGATCCCCATCGCCATCCGCCGAGCCTCATCGGGCGTAGAGCAAAAGAACCGGGTGGTCCTGGTCAGCCACGGCTACAATGAGAACATCCCAGGCACCTACCTGTTCTTCAGCGGTATCGCGCAGGGACTTGCCGATGCAGGGTACCATGTGGTGAGCGTGCAGCATGAGGCGGCTTCTGATGAGTTGCTTCCCATGAAGGGCGACCTGCGTATCGCACGGCGACCGAACTGGGAGCGCGGTGTAATGAACTTGCGTCATGTCCGACAAGCGTTGAAGTCGTTAGAGCCAACCTGGGACCTCGGTCAAGTGGATCTGATCGGCCACAGCAACGGAGGTGACATCAGCATGCTCTATGCTACACTGTACCCGGATGAGGTGCGCTCGGCCGTTTCGTTGGATAACCGACGGATGCCCCTTCCGCGTGTTGCCGTGCCCCATATCGCCACCCTGAGGGCTGACGATGCACCTGCCGACCCCGGTGTACTGCCTACCGCTGGCGAACAGGAGCGCTTTCGGATCGACGTGGTCTTCATGCCGGGTTTCGAACACGGCGACATGAACGATAGGGCCACGCCCGAACAACGGGAAGTTCTGGTCCGAACCCTCCTTGAGGTGTTGGCTCATGCCACCCATTGATATCCTGGAACCCTTGGTGGATAAGGGTCCTGGAAGGCCTGGTTCGTGAACGGATAACCTTCCTGGTCGGTCATCCGTAGGAACAGACGGGCGCCTTCTGCCTAGAGGCCCCGTTCGATGCTCCGCCATATCCTTTCCACCCTCCTCTTCATCGTGCTCGCGGGTTCCGCTTGGGCCACCCACATGAGCGGTGGAGAGATCTATTGGGAATGCATCGGTCCGAACCAATACCGCATCCGGTTGATCGTGTACCGGGACTGTGCCGGGATCAATGTGGATCCGAGCTACAACCTGGAACTTGAAAGCCCCTGTGGCGACGAGAACCTGACCGTGACCCACAACGGCGCCACGGAGCTTTCGCAGTTGTGCGATATCGAGCTGCCGAACAGCACCTGTAATGGCGGCATCCTGCCAGGTATCGAACAGTACACCTATACGGGTACGATCACCCTACCGCCTTGCGATAGCTGGCAGATCAGCTGGACGAACATCTACCGGAACAATGCCATCGTGAACCTGACGAACCCGGGCACACGGCATATGTACATCGAGAGCGTACTGAACAGTGCTGATGCACCTTGCAACGATTCACCGGTCTTCACGAACACGGCCATCCCCTATGTGTGCTTGGGCTATCCCATCACCTATAGCTACGGAGCGGTGGACGCGGAAGCCGATTCGCTCTCTTACTCGCTGATCGGTGCCCGGATGATCAACGGCACCGCGATACCGTACGTACCGCCCTTCACCCCCGCCCAACCCATCCCCGGTATCACACTGGATCCGGTCACAGGCCTGATGAACTTCACCCTCAGTACCGCTGGCAACTGGGTGGTGGCCGTGATGGTGACCGAATATGATGATGCGGGGAATGTGATCGGTTCGATCATGCGCGATATGCAGTTCGTGGCCTATCCCTGCGCCAACATCCCTCCCGATGCGGCTACGGGTACGGTGACGAACCTGAGTGGGCAAGCCCTTGCGACGGGACCTAGATCCATACAGGTCTGCGAATCGGGCGACTTCTGTTTTGACATGGTGATCTCCGACCCGAACGCCACCAACGTGCTCACAGCCTTCAGCAATGCGGCGCAGACCCTGCCCGGGGCCACCTTCACCTTCACAGGCACCAACCCCATCACGGCCACCCTTTGCTGGGCGGCGCAAGCAGGCTCTTCGGGCTTTTTCCCGTTGATCGTGAACGTGGATGATGGGGCCTGTCCGATCTCCGCCTTTCAGACCTACGTATACTCCATCGAGGTGCTGCCCGGACTGGCTGCGGATGTGGTGGTGACGAACGAACAATGCGCAGGCGATGGCAGCGGTACCGCCACGGTGGACGTGACCGCTGGAACGGGCCCATACGTATACGATTGGAGCACGGGCAGTTCGGAGAGCATGATCGTGGCTGGTGCCGGTAGTTACACGGTCACCATCGAAGATTCCAATGGATGCCTTTCCGATCCGCTGACCGCCGTGATCGGTGCCGGGGCACAACCCAACCAAGCCGATGCCGGTGACGATGCTGTGGTCTGCAACGGCGAATGGCCGATCGACCTTGACGGTTCCGTAGTGAACGCCACCAGCGGTGCATGGAGCAATGGTGCCGGAACCATCAGCGGGACCTGGCCGACCATGACCTACGTGCCCTCAGCTGCGGAGATCAACGCGGGTGGTGTTTCCCTCGTACTCACCACCGTAGGGAACAATGGATGCCCGCCCGACACGGACACCGTGCAATTCACCATCGCCAACAAGTTCGTCGGACTCTCCATCACCAGCACGGATGCGCTCTGCAGCACCAGTTCGGATGGGACCGCTTCGGTCGTTCCCAGCGATGGACCATTCACCTACACCTGGGATGATCCTGCAGGCCAAACGGCACCAACCGCGACGGGATTGGCGGCAGGTACTTATACCGTGGTCGTGGCAGATGCCCTGGGATGCGATACAGCACTGTCGATACAGGTGAATGCCCCAAGCCAGGTGGCCATGGTATCCATGACCCCCACCCCCGAATCATGTCTTGGGGATGCGGATGGCACCTTGACCGCCCTGGCCACCGGAGGCACGGCGCCCTATACCTATACCTGGAGTAACGGTAGCACTGGCAACGTCCTTACCGCAACGGCCGGCACCTATATCGTTACCGTTACGGATGTGAATGGATGCGCCCCAGCCAGCGGTATCGGGGTCATCGTACCCACCGGCCTGCCCAACGCTGCGGATGCAGGTGCGGACCGGATCGTGTGCCCCAACGGTACACCGCTTTACCTGAACGAAAGCGTGACCAATGCGACCAGTGGAGCGTGGAGCGGTGGAGACGGCGTCTTCAACGGGGTTTACCCTGACATCGATTACACGGTAGGACCTGGAGACATCGCTGCCGGTACGGTGACACTTACGCTTGTGACCGTAGGCAATACCGTTTGCCCCCAAGCGAGTGATAGCATGGTGATCACCATTCCGCGAAGCTTCCTTGGCGTTTCCGTTATGCACACCGACGCCGTGTGCAATGGTACGGCCACGGGTTCGGCGGAAGTGGTCGGTCAGCAACCGGGGTTCACGTACAGCTGGCTGCCGAATGGGGAAACCTCGCCCAGCATCAGTGGACTCAGCGCTGGAGACTACAGCGTTAGGGTCTACGACAGCTTCGGTTGTGATACGTTGATGAGCATTGCCATCGGTGAGCCGAGTGTGCTCGCCTTGGGAGCGTTGAACAGCACCAACGAGACCTGCGGCGGTGCAGCGAACGGTGAATTGGTCGCTGTGGTGACGGGCGGCACTGCGCCTTACGCCTACACTTGGAGCAATGGAGCTTCTTCTGCCTCCATCACAGCTGGTGCAGGTACCTACACGGTTTCCATAACGGATGCCAATGGCTGTGCCCCGGTGAGCGGCACCGGTACCATCGTGGCCACCGGGCAGCCCAACCAAGCGGATGCCGGACCTGATGTGATCGGTTGCTTGAACGACTATCCGATCGCCCTGCAAGGCGTTGTGGTGAACGCCACCGGTGGCCAATGGAGCGGCGGGTCAGGCACGATCCTGGGAACGGGGCTGGCGATCCAATATGTTCCAACACCCAATGAGGTGCTTTCAGGTGGTGTGGACCTCACCCTCACCACCACCGGGAATACGACTTGCCCTCCAGCTTCGGATGTGGTGCACATCACCTTGTCCAACGCTTTCTTGAACGCTAGCCTGACCACCACGGATGTCCCGTGCAATGGTGATGCCGATGGTGCCATCACCTTCACGCCCGAAATACCCGGTGCGCAATACCTCTGGAGTGATGTGAACGCACAGACCACGGCCAGTGCAGTTGATCTGGTGGCCGGTTCGTATGCGGTGACCGTGATCGACGCCTTGGGGTGCGATACCACAATGACGGCCACGGTCAACGAGCCTGCTGCCCTAGCTGTGGCGCAGGTCAGCACCTCGGATGTGCTCTGCAACAGTGGCAGCACGGGTAGCATCGCCTTGACGATCACAGGCGGAACGCCAGGCTATACCACGGATTGGGACAACGGTTCCAGTGGTAACACCTTGAATGGCCTCGTGGCCGGCACCTATTCCGCTACCATAACGGATGCGAACGGCTGCGTCGTGCTGACGACTGCCACCGTGAACGAACCCGGACCCATGCTGGTGACCGTGGACGCTCCCGATACGGTCTGCGTGAACGTGCCGAACACGTTCAGCGCAGCTGCAACGGGTGGAGCTGGTGGATACATCTTCAACTGGGGAGGCTTCGGGTTCAACCCCACGGTGCAACTGGCCTTCGCGACCTCACAGACCGTACTACTCACCGTGGTGGACCAGGCTGGTTGCGCCGGCCCCACAACACCGGTGGACGTCACTGTGCTCGATCTGGAGTCCGCGCAGTTCATCACCTACGGCGATACCACCACCTGCGTGGGCGGCGTGGCCACAGTGGGTGCTGAAGTGAATGGCTACCCGGGAAGTTTCGATATCCTCTGGTCACCCTTGGGTTACACGGGCTTCGGGCCCTACACGGTACCCATCAACGCGGATCAGAACCTGACCGTCACGATCACCGATGCCTGCGGCAACAGCCAGGAACGCTTGATCGGGCTTCGGTTGGACATCGCTCCCTCGTTCCAGTTACCTACAGTTATCGCGGAAGGCTGCGCACCGCTAACGGTGCAATTCCCGGATCTGCAACTGGGCAACGTGGTGCACACGTGGACGCTCGGCAACGGGCAGGTGAGCAATGTGAGCGCACCCCAGGTCATCTATCAGCAAGGCAACTACAACGTGAGCCTGACCGTGACGACCCCGTTGGGGTGTACAAGCACGAGCAGCAACCAAGGCGTAGTGCATTCCTACGGATCCCCTGAGGCCGCTTTCACGGCTTCGCCGATGACCACTACCATCGACGAGCCCACCATCACCTTCACGAACCAGAGCGCAGGCACCATCGTGGGTTACGACTGGGTCTTCGGCGACGGTGGGACCAGTCAGGTGATGAACCCCAGCTATGCCTTCAACGAGATCGGTCTGTTCGATGTGGAACTTTTCGTGGTGGACGATCATGGCTGCGAAGCCTCCGTCACACAAGTAGTGGAGATCACTCCGGTCTATGATGTGGTCATCCCCACGGCCTTCACTCCCAACCCCAACGGTCCTGGAGGCCAAGGCGGCACCAGTGGTGGCGGGAACTGGGTCACCGGTGACCTTAGCAACGACGTATTCTATCCCTTCGTGCGCTTCGTGAAGGACTTCCGCATGCGGATCTTCAATCGCTGGGGTGAGCTCATCTTCGAGAGCACCGACCTCAATGTGGGTTGGGATGGCTACTACCGGGGCGAGATCAGTCCGCAGGATGTGTATGTGGTACAGACATGGTTCCGTTTCGTGGATGGCAAGACGGTGGAAAAACTGAGTGACCTGACCCTGTTCCGATGAAGGCACTCCGACACGCGTACGTTCTCATGTTGGTGCTGCTCACCGGAGTCGCTTCGGCTCAGGATCCGCAGTTCTCGCAATTCTACGCGGCGTCGCAATACCTGAATCCAGCCTTGACCGGCAATACCTTCCAAGACCGCATCGCGCTGAATTACCGTCTGCAATGGCCTGGTGTGCAGCCCGGCTATGAGACCTATTCGTTCGCCTATGATCACAACTTCGCCGGAGCCCACAGTGGTCTTGGTGGCTATGTCCTGCGCGACCGAGCCGGATCCTATGGGCTGTCCTTCACCACGGTAGCCATGAGCTACAGTTATGAGGCGCGCTTGAACCGCAGACAGGCCATACGTTTCGGTATCCGTCCAGGATTCACCATGCGGACCGTGGCGCCGGATGGCTACCTCTTCGCCGATCAGGTGATCCGCGACAACGCCCCCACTTCCATCGAGGCCAACATGGTGCCGAACACGAGTTACCTCGACATCGCTGCCGGTGGATTGTACTACAGCGAACAGTTCTGGGCCGGTGCGTCGTTCAACCACATCAACAAGCCGAACACGAGCTTGATGGTGGATGGGGACGCCATCGTGCCGATCCGCACGACCGTTCATGCCGGTTACCGATTCGCCTTGGATGGACATAAGTTGATCCGGAGCGAGACGAAGATGACCGCTGCAGCGCACTACAAGGCGCAGGGAAAGTGGGACCAGTTGGACTTGGGTGGGTACATCGAGCACAACCGTATCAGCGGTGGTATCTGGTACCGCGGCCTGCCGATCGCAAAGGCCTACCAGCCGGGCTATGGCAACAGCGAAGCCGTTATCCTGATGGCCGGTTTCGAGACCGAGAAGCAGTTGCGCATCACCTACAGCTACGACATCACCATCAGCAAGCTCACCATGAAGAGCGCCGGAGCGCATGAGTTGAGCTTGATCTATGAATGGCCGCGGCGCGCAAAGGCCCGCAAGCACCGCGTGGTGCCGTGCCCGAAATTCTAGATCCGTCCGCGCCGTTGAGCGTGGCGAAAGCCGATCATCCGATCGTTCGGGTCACATCCGTTCCGGTACATCGATGCCCAGGCACCACATCGCCTTCTTCACCGCGGTGGCCACAGAAGCGCTCATCTCCAGGCGGAATGCGCGTTTCGAGCCGTCCTCCTCTTTCAGAACCGGTACGCTTTGGTAGAAGCTGTTGTAGGTCTTGACGAGTTCGTAGGTGTGGTTGGCCACGGATGATGGATCGAGTTTGGCCGCTGCTTCGTTCAACACACCGGGGAATTGGTGCAGCAGTTTGATCACGGCTTTCTCTTCGGGGATCAACGTGGTGGTCGCGCCGGTCTGCATAGCACCGTTCATTTCCGCCTTTCGGAGCAGTGAGCGGATGCGCGCGTAGGTGTACTGGATGAAGGGTCCGGTATGGCCCTGCAAGTCAATGCTCGCCGCCGGATCGAAGAGCATCCGCTTCTTCGGGTCCACCTTCAGCAGGTAGTATTTCAGCGCGGCCAGTCCGATCATCTCGAACAGGACCGTCTTCTCCTCGTCGGTGAAGTCATCCAACTTGCCCAGTTCGGTGGTCACGGCGCGGGCGGCATCCACCACTTCCTGGATCAGGTCGTCGGCATCCACCACGGTGCCTTCGCGGCTCTTCATCTTCCCGGACGGAAGATCCACCATGCCGTAACTGAGGTGGAAGAGCTCATCGGCCCACGCGAAGCCCAGCTTCTTCAGGATGATGAAAAGGACCTTGAAGTGGTAGTCCTGTTCGTTCCCGACGGTGTAGATCAACTTGGAAAGGCCGGGGAACTCCTCGAAACGTTTGATGGCCGTGCCGATGTCCTGCGTCATGTACACGCTGGTGCCATCGCGGCGCAACAACACTTTCTCATCAAGGCCTTCCGCCGTGTTGTCCACCCACACCGCGCCATCCTTCTCATAGAACACGCCTCGCTCCTTCCCTTTCAGCACGTCCTCCTTGCCGAGCACGTAGGTCTGGCTTTCGTAGTAGTTCTTGTCGAAGGTGACGCCGATGCGCGCATAGGTGGCATTGAAGCCGTCGTACACCCAACCGTTCATTTTCTCCCATAGCGCGCGCACTTCGGGATCGTTGGCCTCCCATCGTCGCAGCATATCCTGCGCTTCGAGCAGAAGCGGGGCCTCTTTCTCGGCTTCGTCCTTGCTCTTTCCGGCGGCGATCAATCCATCGATCTCCTGCTTGTAGGCCTTGTCGAAAACGACGTAGTACTTCCCGACGAGCTTGTCGCCCTTGAGCCCGCTGCTCGCTGGTGTTTCGCCGTTACCGAACTTCTGCCAGGCCAGCATGCTCTTGCAGATGTGGATGCCACGGTCGTTGATCACTTGCACCTTGATCACCACGTTGCCGGCCGCTTGTAGAACACGGCTCACGCTCCACCCGAGGAAGATGTTCCGCAGGTGGCCGAGGTGAAGTGGTTTGTTGGTGTTGGGGGAAGCATACTCCACCATCACTTTCTTACCGGTGGAAGGAAGGGCGAGGATGTCCTCAGATGCGGCCTCCTTCAGGAAACCGAGCCAGTAAGCATCGCTGATCACGATGTTGAGGAAGCCCTTCACCACGTTGAAGCGGGCCACCACATCCACCGACGAAACAAGGTGCTCACCGATGGTCTGCGCGGTCTGTTCCGGACCCTTACCGCTGACCTTGAGGAAGGGGAACACGTTGATGGTCAGATCCCCCTCGAATTCGGGTCGTGTCTGCTGGAAGCCGATGCTGCGGCCATCGAGTTCGTGGTCGAACGCTTGCTTGAACGCGTTCTGCAACGCGGGAACGAGTATGGATTGAAGTCTGTCCTGGAACATCGCGGAGTGGAAGGCGCACCCGGAATGGCCGGATCACGCTGTGCAAAGGAACGAGTTGCGGGGCTAGTGGATGGGTGCTGCCACTTCCTGCTCGGTCACCGTGGCCTTGCGCACGTAGGGGCGAATGATCAGACGGATGGTATTCTTCCAACTGATGTACTTCCACGCCCATCCGGCCAAGACTTGCAACCGGTTGCGATAGCCCACCAAGGCCATCAGGTGAACGAACATCCAACCGAGCCAGGCCAACAGGCCACCCACATGGATGTTCCCGGCATCCACCACGGCCTTGTAAC
The DNA here is from genome assembly GCA_016787995.1 of Flavobacteriales bacterium. Lineage (GTDB taxonomy): Bacteria > Bacteroidota > Bacteroidia > Flavobacteriales_F > PHOS-HE28 > PHOS-HE28. The sequence continues at coordinate 17,797 of JAEUTB010000206.1, forward strand.
GCCCGATGGTGGCCATGCTGCCCTTGTCCTTATAGGTGAAGGGTAGCATAGGTCGGCCGCTGGCCCGGCGTTGGAGATTCTTCACGAGGAGTTCCGCTTGTTGTATGGCCGCTGGCGCCACTTGCGGATGGCCACGCTCCCAGGCTCCCTCGTTCATGAGCGCCACATCACCCAAGGCGAACACATCCGGTATCCCATTGAGCTGATTGTACCGGTCAACGCCATAGCGGTTCGCTTTTGGTACTTCTGCAGCTTCCAGACCGGGCAATAACACGCCTTTGACACCAGCGGCCCAGAGCACGGTATGCGACTCCATCACTTCGCCGCTGGTGAACGTGACCGCCTCCCCATCATAGTGGGCCACACGTGCGCCCAGTTTCAAGTGCACACCCATTTCATTCAAGTAGCGCTGGGCCTTCGCGCTGCTTTTCTCACTGAAGTTCTTCAACACCCGATCGTTGCTGTCCACCAGCCAGATCTGCATACGATCGCTGTTCAGTTCGCGGTACTCGTTCTTTAACACGGTACGCCGGATCTCCGCTAATGATCCGGCCATTTCCACCCCCGTGGGACCTGCACCCACCACGATGAAATTGAGGCACCGCCGCTGTCCGGCCTCATCCTGGGCGTACAGCGCCGCCTCGAAGTCCTGCAAGAAGTCGCTGCGGATGTCCAAGGCCTGCGAGATCGACTTCAGCTGCATGGCCTCCTGCTCCATGCGGTCGTTGCCGAAGAAGTTCGTGGTGCTGCCCGTGGCGATCACCAGGATATCGTACTCTACCTCACCACGGTCGGTATGGACCACCTTGCCGACAGGGTCCACACCCTGTACAGTGCACATACGGAAGGCCACGTTGGCCATAGGCGCTATGGTGGTGCGGAACGGGTGTGCGATACTGTCCGCACTTAAACTGGCGGTGGCGACCTGATACAACAGCGGCTGGAAACAATGATGGTTCTGCTTGTCGAGCAAGAGCACTTTGTACGGGGCACCGGACAACCCTTTGATCACTTGCAGCCCTGCGAAACCACCGCCCACCACCACCACTTTCGGATACGGTAGGCTATCGTAATCGGCTCTTGCCTTGCTCATTTTCCCAAGTGTTTTCGTTCGTGGTGCAAAGAACCGGAACTTTACGCCCCTTCCGGCGAAGGTTAAGTACCATGCACCCAGCAGACACCATTGCAGCGCTAAGTTCCCCTCCGGGTGTGGGGGCCATCGCCTTGGTGCGTGTGAGCGGGGCGAAAGCCTACCCGGTGGTGGAGCGTTTGGCACCATCCTTACCGCTCGAACCACTGGCGCGCCATGCCTACTTCGTTCCGGTGATCGACCTGGACGGCCAGATCGACGAGGCGGTGATCACCTTCTTCCCAGGCCCGAACAGCTACACCGGTGAGGATCTTGTGGAGGTCAGCATCCACGGATCCACCTATATCCAGCAGCGCGTATTGCAAGCCATGCTCGAGGCCGGTGCTCGCACGGCATTGCCTGGTGAGTTCACGCAACGGGCCTTCTTGAACAAGAAACTCGATCTGAGCCAGGCTGAAGCGGTGGCCGACCTTATCGCGAGCCAGAGCGCAGCCCAACACCGACTGGCCATGCAACAACTGCGTGGTGGGTTCGGAGCCCGGATCGAGGAACTGCGGCAGCAATTGATCGACTTCGCGGCCCTGATCGAGCTGGAGCTGGATTTCGGCGAAGAGGACGTGCAGTTCGCTCAGCGAGTGGAACTACTTGCGCTCTTGGACAGGCTGGTAGACCTCAGCAGCGAGTTGATCGACAGCTTCCGGTACGGCAACGCCATCAAACAGGGTATTCCGGTCGCCATCGTAGGCGCCCCGAACAGTGGCAAGAGCACCTTGTTGAACGCGTTGCTGCAAGAGGATCGTGCCATCGTGAGCGATATCCCAGGCACCACTCGGGATACGGTTGAAGAGATGATGACCGTGGGTGGTGTGCTCTTCCGCTTCATCGATACGGCTGGTCTACGACGTACCACCGACACCATCGAACAACTCGGCATCGATCGCAGCTACAAAAAGGCCGCTGAAGCCAGTCTGGTGCTCCTTCTCGCCGACGCGTCAAGAATGTCGGAAGGGGCATTGCATACGGAAGCCAGCTTGTTGCAGAAGCGTATCGGCGATGGACCGCGCGTGATACCGGTGTTCAATAAGTCGGACCTGCCCGGTGTGCGCATATCCGAAGGGGTGATCGGCATTTCTGCACGCACCGGACAAGGCATGGAAGAATTGAAGGAAGCTTTTTTGGCCCATGTACGTGGCATGCGTAGCGGCTCAGGCGACATCGTGGTGACGAACGCGCGCCATGTGGACGCCCTGACCAAGGCCCGAGCCGCCCTCTTGGAAGCCAAAAAAGCCATCGACATGGGCATCAGTGGTGAGCTCCTGGCCATCGACCTTCGCCGTGCGCAACACCACCTTGGCGAGATCACCGGACGTATCGCCCCTGACGACCTTTTGGGAAGCATCTTCGGTAGGTTCTGCATCGGGAAGTGATCCAGCGTCTATCGTCCGCACTGCGGGAATGTCAAGTCTGACCGCTTCCGTAATTTGGTGCGGCTTCCGGCGTTCACTCACCAACCACAGAGGCTCATCCGTCATGTTGCGCAACCTCGCTTTCCCTCTACTGTTCCTTGCCTTCACTTCGAATGCTCAACTCAACAAGACCGGAAATTCAGGTTGGAGTATTGGCATGAACGCCGGTGCCGGCGTCGGCTATCGCACGCTGTACGCGAACCGAGAGGACTTCACCACGGCATCCATCCTTCTTTCGCGCGATAGTCGCGAAGAGCCGCGGGTGGCCATCGCCGGGTCCTTCCGCATCGCTCGGCAGTTCTCCAAACGATTCGGCTTTGAAGCCGGTGTGGGTTATCATCAATTGGGCTGGCAGTATAGGTCGGACCTGAGTGAACTGACCTTCGGCGATCTGATCGACCCTCGCCGCGGGTTCATCTATGCCACGGATACTGAAGTCCCGGTCGAGGCCTCTTTCATCGATATCTTCCATTACATCGAAGTCCCGTTGGCCTTTACGGTGACCTTGGGA
>JAEUTB010000256.1 GCA_016787995.1 Flavobacteriales bacterium
GTTGGCGACGTAAATGTTCATGAGTTCTACTGACGGGTTAAAGTTGTTCTTTGCCTGTACCTCCTTGGTCTCGCCAAAGCACAAGGAGGCCTTTGGGCGGCACGAATGTAGGTAGGAACTTGATCCTGTCAACACCCACCCGCCCAAGTGACGGGTCGATCGGGGCCATCCGGTAGGCCATTCGGCATCATTCCGAGACCATCACCTGCCGGATGGTACTGCTGGAAGCTGCGTCCATACGAAGAAAGTACAGCCCCTCGGAAAGGTCCGCAACGTCCATCCAGTTCCCCGTGGTGGTGCGGACAAGTCGGCCGGCGGGGTCCGTCAAGGTGAGTGTCACCGACCCGACTCCGGGTACCTCCACCATGATCCGCTCCCGTGCCGGGTTCGGATACATGAGCACTTCAGTGTCTTGGATCGGTTGTACAGCCGTGTTCTGGTCGCAGAATTGGCGGGCAAGGAATTCAGCGGCCCATCCGTCCACCAAGGGGAGGTCGTGGATGTCGTGCGCGTTGCCGGTGTGCGGATGGAACTCATAGCGGGCCGCCGAATATCCGAGTTGCTGGATGTACGGGTCCAATGCACATGAACCGAACAACCAGGGATAGTTGGAGCCAAGGCCCAAGGGCAACCCCCAGAGCGCTTGTTGGTAGTTGCACCCCACCACGGGATCACCGGTCTGGTGGTAGGTGAAGAGCGCAGCATCGGTGGGTGCATCGATCATCGCAGTGTCCAGGATGCCGCCGAAGTAGGCTACGCACGCGTTCACGGTGGCACTCGTTCCCGTATTCAAGGTTCCATCGATCGGGCCAAGGTCAGGGCGTGGGTATTGCACGAGGATGTGGTTCACCGGTGTTGCAGCGTTGCACGCGGCAGGCTTTTCCATATCGGCGGTCGCATAGGCCACGTGCATGGCCGTGATGGCGCCAGCGCTCACACCACAGACGGACACATTCTCCACATCGGTGCTGTCCTGCTCGCTCCTGGCAAGGAGGAAACGGATGGCCCCTTTCACATCCTGTTGCGCGCGATAGGCCGCGCGGATCACCTCCGCCTGGTCGTAGGCGTAGGGCGTTGACAGGATGGGTGGCGCGTAGAACCCGAGCCGATAGCTGATCGTGGCCGCCACATAGCCTCGTTCGGCATACCAGCGGCAGACCTCGTTCATCTCGTTACGGTTCCCGCCGATGAAGGCGCCGCCATGCACGGCCACGAACATAGGACGCCGTGTTACTCCATCCCCTATGGGTTTGAAGAGGTTCAGCCGCAGACTGTCCGTGCCACCATCGAAACGTTCCGCTACACCATAAAGGATATCGTTCTCCACAGCAACGTTGAACTGGCGTGTGATATAGTCGTACGTGCAGTTCTGGGTTTGCGCCGCACCAAGAAGTGGCAGCAGTAGCGCGAATGGAAGGAGCGAGGAGTGCATGCTGCAAGATATCAAGTCATCGCGTTCCTGCCGGCGATCCTTACAGTCGGGTGTTGGTGTCGTCTCCGGCGTGGTGGCCTAACCGTTCGTCACGAGGTCCGCAGGCCCGCACATTCTTCTTCCGCATCTCTCCGCACCGGTGGAACCTTGCAGCACCCCTCGTTCATGGACCGTGCCATCGACCCGCGCCCAGCCCGGCGCAAACGCCTCATCGCCATCGGTTGTATCGGCGGCGCTGGGCTGCTATTGGCCATTCTATGGGCCAGCTCGTTCACTACCAAGCGCGTTCGTGTGGAAGCGGCCAAGGTGACCGTGCGCGCCGTGGAGCAGGGCTTGTTCAAGGAGTTCATTCCCGTTACGGGTACGGTGCAGCCCATCCAAACGGTGTTCCTCGATGCCCTCGAAGGGGGAACGGTGAAGCGGCGTTTCGTGGAGGATGGCACCCACGTGAAGGCAGGCGATCCCATCCTGGAGTTGAGCAATCCACAGTTGCACATGGACGCGATCAACCGCGAGGCGCAACTGCTCGATCAACAGAACAACCTGCGGAACACGCGGCTCGCCATGGATCAGCAGACCACCCGCTTGAAGGATGAACTGCTGAACCTCGACAAGGAACTCAAACGCCTCGAGCGCGACGGGCATGTGGATGAACGCCTGATCCGGGATTCCCTGCTCGCGACGAACACTTATCTCAGCAACAAGGAGAACCTCGCCTACATGCGCGAGAAACGGAAGCTCCTCGCCGCGAACGTGCACACCGATTCCATCTTCCGCCAAAGCCAGGTCGGTTCCATCACCACCAACCTAGCCCTCATCGACCAGAACCTCCGCTTCTTGCGTGAGAACCTGCAGAACCTGGTGATCAAGGCCCCTATCGATGGGCAGCTGAGCGGCTTGAACGTGGAACTGGGGCAGACCAAGCAGCGCGGTGAACGCATCGCGCAGATCGATGTGTTGGAGAGCTTCAAGGTGCGGGCGCGGATCCCGGAGCATTATGTCAGCCGGGTGAGCATCGGCCTCCACGGGAGTTTCATCCAAGGCGGACGCGAATTCAGCGTGGAGGTCTTCAAGGTGTATCCCGAAGTGAGCAATGGTGAGTTCGATGTGGACCTGCGCTTCGTGGGTGATGGACCCGTAGTGCGGCGTGGACAGACCTTCCAGGTGCGGCTGCAGTTGAGTGAGGATATGCAGGCGGTGATGCTCCCGCGCGGGCCTTTCTTCCAGGACAGCGGGGGACAGTGGGTGTACGTGGTGGATGCCGAAGGGATCGCCACCAAACGCAGCGTGTCCCTTGGTCGTCAGAATCCCGATATGTACGAGGTGATCGAAGGACTCGAGCCCGGCGACCGTGTGATCACCAGTCGATACGACGCTTTCAACAACGCCGACGAGATCATCATCCAGTAACACACGGCGATCCAAGCATCGCTCTCATCCCCAACACCCATGAGCCTTCTCAAGACCGTCGACCTCTCCAAGGTGTACCGTACCGATACGGTGGAAACCACAGCGCTCAACAACGTCAGCATCGCCGTCGCCCAAGGCGAGTTCGTGGCCATCATGGGGCCCAGCGGGTGTGGCAAGTCGACCTTGCTCAATATCATCGGCCTGCTCGACTCGCCTTCGAGCGGCAGCTACTACGTGAACGGCGAGGATGTAAGTGGCTACAACGAACGCAAGCGAGCGGAAGTGCGCAAGAGCACCATCGGCTTCGTTTTCCAGAGCTTCAACCTGATCGATGAACTTACGGTCCAGGAGAACATCGAGTTGCCGTTGATCTACACGCGCATGGGGAAGAGCGAACGCCACGATCGCGTGGAGCAGGCCATGCAACGCATGAACATCGGCCACCGCGCCAAACACTTCCCTCAGCAGCTCAGCGGCGGACAGCAACAACGGGTGGCCATCGCGCGCGCCGTGGTGAACGCCCCGAAGCTGATCCTGGCCGACGAACCCACGGGTAACCTCGATACAGCGATGGGCGAGGAAGTGATGGGCCTGTTGCGCGAACTCAACAGTTCGGGGACCACGGTCATCATCGTTACCCACAGCCTGCGCGACGCCGGTTATGCTCAGCGCACCATCAAACTGCTGGACGGCAAGGTGGTTGAAGGCAATGTGCCGGTGCAGACCTTGCTGTGACCGATCGACCGAGGTTCGTGGAGGCCTGAAGTCGACGAGGGCAAGCTTCTTGCACTGTACGCCGCATCTTCGCCGGGTAGATGCAGGAAGAGGAGCCGAACGCGCCCAAAGACACCGTTGAGCCACGCCGCCCCCGTCCACTGGTACGGCGGGTGCTGCGTTGGTGCCTGATGGCGTTGTTGCTGCCATTCGTTCTGGTACTGCTCGTCGGAGTGGCCTTGTACATTCCGGCGGTGCAGGACGTGGTGCGGGAGAGGGCGGTCGCCTTCTTGCATGAAAAGCTCGGGACCGAGGTGGCGTTGGAGGAACTCGCGCTTCGCTTTCCGCTCGGAGTGTCCGTTAAAGGGCTTCATGTCGAAGACCTATCCGGTGATACGTTGGTCCGGGCTGGTGAACTGAAGGCCCATGTATCGCTCTCCGGACTGCTCGAGAGCCGGATCCACCTTACGGACCTGTCGCTGTCGGATACCCGGGCACACTTGGCGCAAGATGCCGATAGCACGTTCAACTTCCAGTTCATCGTTGACGCGTTCGTATCGGATAGCGCGGTAGTCGAGGAACCCGGCGAAGGGAAGGGATGGCGGTTCTCCGTGGACGGTGTTGAGCTGACGAACATCCATTTCACCACCGACATGCGGCCATCTCGGATGGAGCTGGATCTGCGGCTTGGTGAGCTGCTCCTGCCATTGAAGGCGTTCGATCCGGACAGCCTGCGCTTCCATGCGGGTGCCTTGCGCATCGCGGATACACACATCGCCATGCGCAGCGCCTCTTCCGCACCGGTTCCCGATACCTACCCCGATCTGGAGTCACCTTTCGGGGAGCTGGACCTTGGCCTGTCCTCGGCCGTTCTCGATCGTGTCACCTTCAGCATGGCCACCATTGATAAGGCCGATAGTATTTCCGTGGAGTTGGGTCACGCACAGGTGGAAGTGGACCGGGTGGACACTCGCCATCAACGTTTCCATCTTGCTCAGGTGCTGGTGGAAGGCTTCGACTTTGTCACCGTGAGTGATACTATCGAAAAAGAGGTGCCCGTTGGACCGGAGCCAGCCTGGCTCGCACATGAGGATGGTTTCCGGTTCTTCCTGCGCGATCTGGATGTTCGCATCGATCGCCTGCAACTGCGGGATGCATCGCTAGGTATGCATGCCGATCACCTTGCACCTCCCACAAAGGAATTCGACCCCGCTCATGTGGTGCTCTCTGGTGTGAACGCGGAATTGAATGGGATCGTCGCCAACAACGACCAAGTGCGGGTCGTGATAGAAGATCTCCACGGCCTGTATGGATCGGCAGAACATCGCTTTCAACTGAAGTCCGACATCCACGCTACTCCTTCAGCGTTCAAGCTTGCTGGAACACGCATGCGCTGGGATGACCTGCTGGGGGAGGTGGAGGTGCATACACGACAAGGGTCGTTGCAGAACGCATACCGCACACCCGAGCAGGTGCCGTTCGACGTGCGGTTGAAGACCGCCATACCGCGATCGCACCAGGCGCAAGTGTTCGCGCTGCTACCGGCTGAAGTATCGCCGATCACCCACATCCCCGAGGGATACGCTCTGGATGCCCGCATCAAGGGGACCTTGGAACGCATGGATACCATCGCGATGGATCTTCAAGGCGATGCGGGCACACGCCTGGTGCTGAGCGGCAGCATGGTGAATGCCATGCAGCCCGAGCGGTTGATCTATGCGCTGGATCTCGATCCCTTCATCATGGGTGCTGGTACACAGGCGCTGCTAGCTGCTTTCATTCCAGACCCGGGCGTGGTGCCGTCCCACATGCAGGTGAGCGCTACGGTGGAGGGTGACCCGAACGGGCTCCAAACGACGCTCGACCTACGTTCCGATCTCGCCGATGTAAGGGGCAAGATCTCTGTCGCTGGACTGCAAAAGGACTTACCGGATGCCCTCGATCTCGATGTGTGGGCCACAGGTGTTGGGCTCGCACGACTGCTCGGTGACACCGCTTGGCGTGATGCCGATCTCCGTGTCCAAGCGCAGGCCCAAGCCTTGAATACGCCCCAACGACGCGGATGGCTGGAGGTTCGACCGACCCGTTTGCTGCACGACACCGCCGATATGAGCGTGGCCTACCTGCGTGCGGACATCCTCGGAGACTCCGTTCAGGCGCTGGTGGATGTGGAGAGTGAACCGCTGGCACTGCGTGTACTGGCCAAAAGCGCTTGGCCCACGGCGAATGATGGAACGGCAGCCGATGTGGGCGTGGCGATCGGACGAGCGGATCTTCATGCATTAGGGATAACGGACCATGCGCTGGCCATCTCGGGTGATTGGAACGGCAGTCTCGCCATGGATACGTTGGGCAGAACCACGTTCAGTATGAACATGGATAGCACCCGTTTGGAAAGCGGGACCGAGTCGTTCCTTTTTGGATCCTTGGGACTGACGGGCCATCTTGGACTTGATTCCACCAGCGCATCGGTGACCAGCGATGCATTGGACCTCCGCTTCGACGCCAACATCGCACTGGGCACGTTATTGGCACGAGTGATGGAGAAAGGGCGTAGCATCTTCACCACCGACACAGCGTACCATGCGGTGCCCGGTGAGCGCTTCGATCTTTCGGTGGACCTCAAGCGCAGCGAATGGCTGGCAGGTATGGTGATACCCGAATTGCGCGCGATCGAGCTGCAGGAATTGGTCGCTCACTACGACGGTGATGCCGATGAGCTGAGCGCTCGTGTGATCCTTCCGGAACTACTGTATGGTGATCTGGACGTGGACGACATCACCTTCGACCTGGCAGCTACGGGGGCTACTTTGAATTCTGCTCTGACCATTGCGCGAGTGGAGCAGGGCGATCACCACATTGAAGGGGTCGCGGTCGAAGTGAGCGGATCAGGAGGAGATCTCGCCGGCGACCTGCGGATCCGTTCTTCCGAGGTGGAGCGCTACCACATCGGGGCACGCCTGCAGCGGATCCCAAGTGGTATTGAATTCTCCCTTGCTCCTGACTTGGTGCTTGACCAAGAGCCCTGGCAGGTCGATCCAGGGAACCGGTTGCTCATCACCGACGAACGCCTCTCCGCCACGAACTTCGATCTTCATTCCGGAGAGCAACGGATCACTTTGCGAACGCCGGAGCGCGCGCTCGAGATCGGCTTTGGAGACTTCCACCTCACCACGTTGGCCAATATCATCGAGGCGAACGACTCTGTTCCCATCGTGGATGGACGTGTCAATGGATCCGTCCGTCTGCCGGCCAGCGGCGCTGCGGGCATGATGGCCGATCTGAGCATCGCCGATCTGGAGGTGATGGCCACGGAACTCGGTGTGTTGGACGTGGAGGTGCTCGGTGAGGGGAACGATCGCTACCGTGGAAGAACGACGCTCGATCGTTCGGCCAATGAACTCGAAGCCAGGTTCGATCTGGCACCAGAACGCCAACGGGTCATGGCCGCGATGGACCTACGCGACATCGCCTTCTTGGAGCCTTTCTTAAGCGAATACCTCTACCGGATCGGCGGTGGCCTAGACGGCGCAGTGGATTACGACAGGAGCGGAGAGCGGACAAGCCTACGTGGTCGATTACACTTCCAACAAGCCGAAGTCGGAGTGGTTGCCACGGGTGCGACGTACACCCTCATGGACGAAGTATTGGTGATGAGCGATCAAGGGTTGCGGTTCGATGCCTTCGAGATGCGCGACAGCTTGGGGAATGTGTTCCGTATGGATGGGGACATAAGGACGGCGTTATTGGAGAACCCTTCGCTCGATCTGCGGATACGAACGGACCGGTTCCGATTGGTCAGTAGCACGATCGAACAGAACCCACAATTCTTCGGTGATCTTTTCGCCAGCTTGGATCTACAGGTTCGAGGACCAGCCATTCGACCGGCCGTGATGGGCGATCTGGGAATACTGCCCGGAACGGCTTTCAGCGTTGTGCTTCCAGGCACGACCGTTGAGCTGGTCAACGCGGAGGGTATCGTCGTCTTCACCGATGACCTGTACGCTGTGGACTCCCTCGCCTTGGATCCGGATGCCGCAGTGCTGCGCGATTCCCTGCAATCCCTGCTTCCCGGAGTGGAACTGGACCTGAACATCAAGGTGGATGAAAAGGCGGTTTTCGCTATCGTGCTCGATCCAGCGGCAGGCGACCAAGCCACGGTGAGCGGATCGGCTGATCTGGTTTTCCGCTACGCCCCCAACACGGCCATGTACCTCAGCGGACCTTTCATCGTTGAGCGGGGTGAATACACGCTTGACCTCTACGGGTTGGTGAAGAAGCGCTTTGAATTGGTGAAGGGGGGCTCGGTGCGTTGGACGGGTGATCCGGTGAAAGCCGAAATGGATCTGCGCGCACGGTACCGGTCGGATACGGCGCCGTATGCGCTTGTCGCTTCCGGTAACACCATGATGGATGCCGAACGGAACCGTCTGCAACAACCGCTGCCTTTCGATGTGCTCATCGATATCAACGGGAATATGAACGGTCCGGATATCGGGTTCGGTATCGACCTTGAACGTCAGGTCCGCAACAGTTTCCCCAAGGTGAGCGAACAGCTGGACCGCCTCAACCAGCCCGGCAATAGCGAAGAACTCAACAGGCAAGTGTTCGGCTTGCTGGTGCTGAACAGTTTCCTGGTGGATGAAGGCAGCGGCGGCGATCCTAGCAGTGGTATCGCCACCAGTGCCGCCCGCAACTCGGTGAACGGCTTGCTCACCGATCAGATGAATAAGCTGACCGGCCGCTACTTGAAGGGAGTGGACGTGAGCCTGGGTGTCAATACCTACGACCAATCCAGTGGACAGAACACCTACCAACGCACCTCATTGGACTATCGTGTCAGCAAGCGATTGTTGAATGACCGGCTCAGCTTCGAGGTGGGAGGTAGCGTGGGCGTGGATGAGCAGAACAGCCAGGTCAGCAATGTGAGCAATACCCGTGCAGCGCAGTACGCCATCCTCTACGACTTGACCACCGATGGGCGATTCCGGATACGTGGTTTCCACGAGAACGCGTTCGATCTTTATGATGGGGAGATCACCAACAGCGGCGTGGCCATCATGTTCACCAAGGACATCGAGGAGAACGAGCGCGCCCGCAACAAGTCACGGGAGCTGATCCTGGAGGAACGCGAACGCGATACGAAGGAAGAGCAGGAGGAACGCCGATCCGATCCGAAGGACCGATGAAGGGTGTGCTTCGATATAGCAGTATTCTCATTTGGGCATTGCTACTGCAGGCCTGCACCGGGTTGAAGTATGCCACGGAGGAACGGCCCCTTTTCACCGGCTTCGGGATCACGTTCGCCAACCCTCCGGAAGCGGATGCGAGCGAGGCTAGGGCTGAACTGGAAGCGGTCGTCACACCAGCGCCGAACGAAGCTGTGCTAGGCTTGCGCCCATTGGTGGCGTTGTACAACATGACGGGTGAACCACGTCGTAAGGGCAAGGGCCTACGCCATACCGTGAAGTACAAGATCGCATCCGCACCGGTCTACATCGATGAGGTGCCCCTTGCCGATATCGATGCGGCGTTGGTCAATAGGATGAACAACCGCGGCTACTTCAGCGCCAAAGTTACCCATGAGGTCATCAGGAAAGGTCGCCAGGCGAAGGTGCTTTTCAACGTGGTGCCCGGTCCAGTGCATCGTATCCGGACCATCCTCCATGGCGATACTTCCCTTGCGGAGGTCGATCCGCTTTATGCGCGCATACTACGTGCAGGCGCGAGCAGCCAAGTACAGGAAGGCGATCCCTATCACCTTGCGGCCCTGGTAGCGGAACGCGAGCGCGTCGGCGGGCAGCTGCGGAACGCCGGCTTCTATAGGATGAACGCCGACCTGCTCGAATTCGCCGCGGATACCAGCGTGGGCGACCATCAAGTGGATCTACGGTTGCGCGTGAAGTCCGAGGCTGGACGTGACCAACGCATGCGGTATGTGATCGGGGAGGTTTTCGTGCATGGCGATCATGATGATGTGCTCCCTGCTTCGGACTCGGTCCTCGTGGATAGCCTGCGTTACATCAACTACCTGGGAATGTACCGTCCACACACGATAACGCGTGGCGTGTTCCTGAAGCCCGGCACCTTCTTCTCCCAACGTCGGTTGGACGCCACGCGTCAGTATCTCTCCGGGTACGGTGTTTTCTCATCGGTGGCCGTGGATCTGGTGGAGGACTCCGTGATGCGGGGGTTGTTGCACGCAGATGTCCGACTGACCCCGCAGGAGCGCTTCTCGCTGTTCAGTGAGCTCAATGCCATCAGCAAGAGCAACAATTTCGCGGGACCCGGCTTGAAGGTCGGTTGGAAGGATCGCGACCTGTTCCGCGGCGCCGAAGTGTTCACCGTGGACCTGAACGGACGTTTCGAGACACAGGTGGCCGGGGCAGGCAAGGGGACCAACGCGTACGAGATCGGTGCCAAGGCGACGCTGAACATTCCAAGGCTCCTCTTCCTCGGCCGTGTGGAACAAGCGCGTTCCTATGTGCCGACCACACGCTTGGAGATCGCTTACGGCCTCTTCCGCCGCATCGGCCTCTATGGCCTGGAGTCCGCCAACGTGGGCTATAGCTATGTCTGGCGGCAGAACCTAAGGGTTTGGCACGACGTCCGCTTTCCGGAGGTGAGCTTCAATAACCTGTATTTCACAAGTGCCGACTTCGACGCTTTTCTTGGGCAGAATGCGTCCATCCGTCGAAGTTTCGAGGAACAGTTCATCGTGGGAGTGGGATACACATACACCCGTAGCAACCAACAAGGAAAGAACGACCGGTCGTGGTGGCTCATGAGCTTGGGTGCCGATGAAGCCGGCCTGCTTCTCGCTTCCATCTTCCGCGCCTCCCAAGGACCTGCCGGCGATGAGGGGTACCGGCTGCTCGGGGAACGCTTCGCACAATACGTGCGCTATCGGGCTGAGGGGCGATGGTTCCAAGCCATCGGCGGTGGTGGGCAGATCGCTGCGCGCGTCCTCGCTTCGGCAGCGCATCCCTACGGGAACAGCTCCACGGTGCCGTATGTGAAGCAGTTCTTCAGCGGGGGCACCAACAGCCTGCGGGCGTTCCGTGCACGAAGCATCGGTCCAGGCACCTATCGGCCAGAAGCGAGCGCCGATGGTTCCGTGTTCTTGGTGGATCAGGTCGGTGACATCAAGTTCGAATTGAACCTCGAATACCGCTTCCCCATCTCCGGGATCGTGAAAGGTGCGTTGTTCTCCGACGCCGGCAATGTGTGGTTGCAGAATGAAGACCCGCAACGCCCGGGCGGCGACTTTCAGTGGGACCGCGCCCTGAACGAATTGGCCGTTGGGGCTGGTTTCGGTCTGCGCATCGATCCCGAGGTTATCGTGATCCGTTTCGACCTGGCCACACCACTTCGTAGACCGGAACTTCCCGCAGGGGATCGCTGGGTGTTCGATGATCAGAAGCCGCGGGTGATGGACAATTTGGTGCTGAATATCGCCATCGGATACCCGTTCTGAACGGACCTTTGCGCCATGGCTCAGGTGAAACGATCCTTCCCGGTGACGGGCATGACCTGCGCGAGTTGTGTGCTCCAAGTGGAGAAGGCATTGCTTGCGGAGCCAGGCGTGGAGGGGGTTACCGTGAACCTCGCCACCAATACGGCACAGGTGGTCGGTGTGGAAGCAGCGCTGGATGGTCAGCGACTGCAACGCGCCGTTCGAAATGCAGGATACGACCTGCTGATCACGGAGTCCGGGAAGGCCGCGGTCGAAGCGGAGAGGTTACAAGAGCGTCGCTTGGCGGACCTGCAACGCAGGCTTTGGATCGCCGTGAGCTTGAGCACACCGCTGGTCGTCATCGCCATGTTCTTGATGCATGAACCCTGGGCGAATTGGGCCATGTGGTCGCTGAGTACGCCAGTGGTTCTGGTCCTGGGGTGGCCATTCTTCAAGCATGCGTGGCAGCAGGCCCGGCACCTGCGCGCGAACATGGATACACTGGTCGCGGTGAGCACGGGTGTCGCCTATGCTTTCAGTGTGTTCAACATGCTACTGCCTGGATTCTGGATCGATCGGGGTCTGGAACCGCACGTCTACTTCGAGACGGCGGCAGTGGTGATCACCTTCATCCTCCTCGGAAAGTACCTCGAGGAGCGGGCCAAGGCAGGAACGAGTGGTGCCATCAAGAAGCTCATGGGACTGCGGCCGAGCAGCGTGCTTCGTGAGGAACCAGGAGGTGCGAACGAGATACCCATCGCCGAGGTCAATGTCGACGATGTACTGATCGTTCGCCCCGGCGAGAGCATCGCGGTGGATGGCATCGTCATCAGCGGTGAAAGCCATGTGGACGAGAGCATGATCACTGGTGAGCCGATACCAGTGGTGAAACGGGTGGGTGCCAAAGTGCTCGCAGGTACGATCAACCAAGCCGGCGGATTCCGCATGCGGGCACAACAAGTGGGGGCGGGGACCTTGCTAGCGCAGATCGTGCGCGCTGTGCAGGAAGCACAAGGAAGCAAGGCTCCCGTGCAGCTGCTGGTGGACAAGGTCGCTGCCGTCTTCGTTCCAGTGGTGATCGTCATCGCGCTGGTTAGTGCGCTTTTATGGTGGGCCCTTGGTGGGGAACATGCGTTCACGCAAGGGTTGCTCGCCATGGTCACGGTGCTGGTGATCGCCTGCCCTTGTGCACTTGGACTGGCCACTCCAACCGCCATCATGGCGGGAATGGGCAAAGGCGCGGAGAATGGGATCCTGATCAAGGATGCGGAGAGCTTGGAACGAGCGCGAAGGATCACCGCCATCGTGCTGGATAAGACCGGCACCATCACCGAAGGCCGCCCACAGGTGGTGGAAGCTGTTGGACTGGATGATGGAAGTACCATGCGGGCGTTGCGCGCCATCGGCTCTCGCTCTAAGCACCCGCTGGCCCTATGCATCGTTGGATACCTTCAACGACATGCCTCTGATATCGCTTTGGGCGACGATCCGGTGGTTGATCACTTCGAGGAGCTGATCGGAAAAGGGAGTAGGGCGGACATCGACGGGTCCACCTGCCTGATGGGGAGTAGGCGCCTGCTCGAGGAGCACGGTGTAGCGATCAAGAGCGATTGGAGCGAACGGGAGAAACGCTGGCAAGAAGCCGCCCATACCATCGTCTGGTTCGCTGTCGCCGGTCATGTGCGCGCGGCCATCGCCATCAGCGATCGGGTCAAACCATCGGCTGTTCCGGCCATCGCGCGGTTGCAGCGCGCCGGCATCGAGGTGTACATGCAGACCGGCGACGCACGCCGCACCGCGCAGGCCGTGGCCAACGCCGTGGGGATCGATCAGTTCCGCAGTGAGGTCCTTCCCAAGGACAAAGCCGCTTTCGTCGTTGGCCTGCAGCAACAAGGACAGGTGGTGGCCATGGTGGGCGATGGTATCAACGATAGTGAGGCGTTGGCCAGGGCCGACGTGAGCGTGGCCATGGACCGTGGTAGTGATATCGCCATGGATGTGGCGCGCATGACGCTCATCACCGATGATCTTAACGCACTTCCACGAGCGATCGAATTGTCGCGCCGCACCGTGTCGGTGATACGCCAGAACCTCTTCTGGGCGTTCATCTACAATGTCATCGGAATTCCTATTGCCGCCGGTGTCTTGTATCCGCTGAACGGATTCCTACTGAACCCCATGCTCGCAGGTGCCGCCATGGCATTGAGCAGCGTGAGCGTGGTGAGCAACAGCTTGCGTCTGCGCTGGGCGAAGCTGGGTCCTTGACAAGTGCACGGAGCTCCCGTTCGGAGGCCAACCGCCCGTCACAGGCGTAACAACTGCGCACCTCGTCCATGCGACGTGGTTCCCACGCGGCGCACCTTGCGGTCATGTGGTCCATCGATCTGCGGCTCGCTTGGCGTGCCCTTATGCGCGACAAGCTCTTCAGTGCGTTGAACGTATTCGGTCTCGCCATCGGAGTGGTGGCCTGCATGCTCATCTACATCTACGTACAGGATGAACTGAGCTTCGATGCCCATCACGCGAAGGCCGACCGCATCTTCCGTATCCAGTCACACTTCGACTTCGGGGATCAAAGCGACGATTTCGGACTCACCCAGTTCGCCATGGTGCCGACCCTTTTGCAGGAGTACCCGGAGATCGAGAGTGGAAGCTGGTTGTACGTGCTCAACAGCTGCACCTTCACGTACGAAGGGAACAGCTTCGTGGAGCAGGATGGATACTATGCTGATACAGCCTTCTTCCGCACCTTCGACTACCGCTGGTCTTACGGTGGTCCCACGGCCTTGGACGAGCCGGATAATGTGGTCATCACCGAGCGGATGGCCAACGAGATGTTCGGAACGGAACATCCCTTGGGTAAGCTCATCGAACGGAATGGACGAACCTTGAAGGTGGCCGGTGTGATCGCTCACGATGGGTTCAATACCCACGTCCCACCTGGCTGTTTCCTCAGCTTGCTCGGCATGCCGCCTCAGGCGAAGGAACAGCTGATGAATGGCTGGGGACAGGTGAGCAGCTATGGGTACCTCGTACTGGCTGAGGGCACCACAGCAGAGAGCTTCCAACCGAAGATGGACGCTTTCATGCAGAAACACATCCTGCCGTTCTGGCAACAAGATGCCGGATTCAAAGGCACCATGCGCTTCAACCTCGAGCCGCTGCGCGAAGTGCATTTCAACAACGAGCTGATCTATGATACCCCCAAGAAAGGCAACAAGGCGTATGTCACCCTGTTGAGCGTCGTAGCGGCGCTCATCCTGGCGATCGCGTGCATTAACTACATCAACATGAGCACCGCCGATGCCACGCGACGGGCCAAGGAGGTGGCCCTGCGTAAAGTGAGTGGTGCCAGTCGCGGTCAGTTGGTCGTACAGTTCATCGGGGGCAGCGTGCTCGTCGCCTTGATGGGTATCGCATGCGCGCTCCTCTTGCTGAATTTCGTACTACCGCTCTTCAATGGTATCAGTGGTAAGGAGGTGGTGTTGAGCGATGTGCTCAACGGTGGTTTCCTGGCCCTGATCGCACTTGTCGTGATCCTGATCGGTGTCGTGGCCGGCAGTTATCCGGCGTTCTTCCTTACCCGCTTTTCACCACAAGTACTGCTCAAGGAGGGTGTGGCAGGTGCTCGTAGGCAACCGGTCCGTCGGCTGCTCATGGCCGTTCAGTTCGGGATCGCGCTCTTCATGGTCGTCGGATCGCTCGCTGTGTTCGGGCAGCTGCACTGGATGCGCTCGAACGACATGGGCCTTCGCAAGGAGAATATCCTTCTCATTCGCATGCCAAGCCCACACCCACAGGATACGGTCCAGTGGGATGCGTTGCGGCCGATGAAGACCGAGATGGCCCGCGAGAGCTTCGTGGAGGCCGCTTCATTCGCGGACAACACTCCTGGCGGTGGCACACAACGTTGGGTGTTACGCGCAAAGACGGAAGCAGGGAATGTGGACAAACCGTTGCCGGCCATGAGCTGTGATCCGGACTATCCCGCACTCATCGGTATGGAGTTCATCCATGGCCGCACGTTCGATCCGAACATCCCGACCGATCAAAGTGGTAGTATCATCGTGAATGAGGCGTTGGTGAAAGCCTTTGGATGGAGCGACCCGTTGAGTGAGAGACTTTACATCCCCGGAGATAGTATCGATCAAGAGCTCAAGGTGATCGGTGTGGTGAAGGATTTCCACTACGCCAGCCTGCACACACCGATCGAACCCATCGCCATCTTCCAGGGACATCCGCGTTACGGCGTGAACAACTTACTGGTTCGGCTCGCTCCAGGTGATGTGCATGCACAGTTGGAAGCCCTCGAACGACGTTTCCGATCGATCGCACCCCACGCCCCATGGGATGCGACTTTCCTCGATGCACGCATCGCCGAACTGTACATGGCCGAGGATACGCTCCTCCGGGTGTTCGCGGCGTTCACGATCCTGACCATTCTCCTCACGGTGATGGGTCTTTACGGTCTGGCCTATTTCACCGCCAAGCAACGGACCCGTGAGGTAGGGATCCGCAGGGTGATGGGCGCTTCCGTGGTGGATATCATCCGCAGGCTGAACACCGAGTTCGTCACCCTGTTGACGTTCGCCTTGGTGGTCGCATTCCCGCTCGCATTTTTCGCGATCACGCGTTGGTTGGAGACGTTCGCGTACCATACAACGGTGTCTCCAGCTTGGTACATCAGTGCGTTGTCGCTCACGCTGATCGTCACGGTGCTCACCGTCAGCATGCAGGCTTACCGTGTCTCGGTGGCTGATCCAGTGAAGGCGCTTCGGCACGAATAGGAAGGGCGCAGCGAAGCGCAGGTAACGAAAGTTCTATTGACGGGTGTCTTCTGGGAACGGTCCTTTGTCACCAACCTTCGGACCATGCGCCTACACCTACTTCTTTCGTTCTGCACCGCAGCATCGGTGGCATTCGCTCAACCACCCAACGACCAATGTTCGGCGGTAACGCCGTTCGACCTTTCCATCGGCAGCACCGTCGTGCGTAACGGGACACGCACCGCAGCTACCACCACGAACGATGGTGTACCGACCAGCGTCTTGATGACCACACCCAATGTGGCTACGGTTTGGGAGGCATTCACCACGACCGAGTGCAGCAATGTCACCGTGCTGTTCTGCAACACCCCCTTGCCGGCCACCACCATGTGGAACTTCCTTTCCACCACCTGCCCAGCCGATGTGCCCATCTATTTCAGCTTCGCCGACTTCGGACTACTATGCCCGAATGGTCAGTTCGGGATCCAGTGGTTCAACCTACCTCCGGGGACATACTATCTACCCATCCGTTGCACCACCAGCGGCGGTGATTATTCCATGGAGCTCAGTGCTGTCGCTTGTATCCCTGGTCCTGCCAATGATGAATGTGCGGGAGCCATCGACCTGCTGGTGAATACGAGCTGCGAACCCACCCCAGGTTCAGTGGAGAACGGGACTTTCTCCTTTCCCGCAACGGCATGTAATGGTGCTACAGGCGTGGCGAACGATGATGTCTGGTTCTCTTTCGTCGCCACCGGTACCCAGCACACCATTACCCTCAACACCACTAGCGCTGACCTGGATGCGGTGATGCAATTGTTCCCCGGCGATTGCTCGAGCACCACGCCGATCGCCTGTGCCGATGCGACGTTGGATGGCGGTACGGAGGTGATGCAAGCGAGCGGTCTGGAGGTCGGGGCTACCTATCGCTTCCGTGTATTCCATTATTACACGGCCCTGGCCTATGAGCCGGAGTTCACCATTTGCGTGACCGGCGATGTCGGCACAGGAATGATCGCACCAGAGGACCCTGGCGTTCGTGTGCTCCCCACGGCCACCCAGGACATCGTGACCGTCCAAGGCATTCGGCCAGGAAGCCAGGTGCGCCTGATCGATCAGCTCGGCCGTACGCTTGAGACCATTTCGGTAACCGGGGAACCTACGGTGGTCGACCTGAGCGCCCGTCGATCAGGTGTTTACGTGGTCGAAGTCCTTGGGCCGGATGGTTCAGGGTCCAGGATATCCGTGGTGAGGCTGTAAGTGCCGCACCTGCCGAAGAAGCCCCTGGGACGTGTCCGAGGGGCTTTTTCGCGTGTCCAAGTGGCAGGACCTGACAGGTGGGCGCTCCTCTTCACGTTCCTTAACACTGTGGATATGTGGGGTGGCAGATTCCGGACGTTCATCCATTGCGGCACGGATCATGCCGCATGACGAGTATGATGAACAACACGAAAGACGAGACCAATGTGCACCGCACGCTGATCGTCGACGCTCCGGCGGAATTCGTGTGGGCGGCGTTGAGCGATCCCAAGCTGACCCACCTTTCGCTGGCGTGGTCGTTGAAAGGCGAATTGCAG
>JAEUTB010000009.1 GCA_016787995.1 Flavobacteriales bacterium
GCTATAGCGGCGCCGTGCCCAATGAAAAGATCACTTGGGGAAAACTCGACATCGATACCCCGAAGTACATCATCGAAAGTGATGCTACTATTGTGGCGCCCCTCATCTTCGCGTACGTACTCGACATGTGACCGCAACGCCTCGAAGCAATGCAACGCCTCATCCGCTCGTTCAACACCCTTACCGACCAACTGAAGGAGACCCTTCAGGAACAGTACCCCGATGGCATCGATTCCACGCACATCAAGACCATCCCCACCGCCAAAGGGGATATGCTGCGCGTGATCGAGCTCCGCACGCCGGATGCCCTCTACCTGATCAAGATCAACCCCGAAAGCCGGGAGGAGATCGAACAGTTCCTGGATCAGGAGGATGGCGCCGCCACGCCGGGCGATGACATCGAAGAAGGTGGCGATATCGAAGGTGCCGAGACCGCCGACGACGATACCGAGGACGATGATACCGACGACGTGGACGATGATGGCGGCGATGACGAGGACACGGACGACGATGCCGGCGATGATGACGGGGACGACGACGAGGATTGATCCACCTGACCAAGAATACACGAACGCCTCCGGAACTCCGGGGGCGTTCTTACTTTAGACCGGCTCCAACACCCCACCCCATGCGCCTTGGCTCCGCCCATGCAGAGCCGATGCGCGGAAAACACCCCATCGCCGAAGCTTCGGCAGCCAATACGCCCACGCATGAACGGCACCTTCCACCTCGCTTTCGCCACCACCGACCTCAAACGCATCAAGGCCTTCTACGGCAAATTCCTGGGCTGTCAAGAGGGCCGCAGTGCAGCGGGCTGGGTGGATTATGACTTCTTCGGCCACCAGCTCACCATCCAGGAAGTGCCGGTAACGTACAAGACCGCACGGATCTACAACCCCGAAAGCAACGTGCCCAGCGACCATTGGGGCATCGTGCTGAGCATGGACGATTGGACCAAGTTGCGCGACAAGCTGATGAAGGTGGGTTATACCTTCTTCATCGAGCCGCGCACGGTGATGAAAGGCCAGGTGGGCGAACAGGTGAGCATGTTCATCGAGGACCCCGATGGGCACGCGATCGAGTTCAAGGCGTTCCAGAACGGTGCTGATCTGTTCAGGACATCATGAAAGCTCGCTACACCCTATTTCTGTTGCTGATCGGTTCGGTACTCTTCGTATCGGGTTCCTTGTCGCGACTCGTGCATATACCGTTGGCTTTGGCCAATGTTCAACTCTTGATCGGATCCATCGTTCAGGCACTAGCCTTGATCATGATCACCACGAAGGCGCTCCGCTATCCCGGCTTCAAGGACTTCCTTGACAGCTAGCCGTTACCTCTGGCGGCATCGGGCATTCAACCTTCAAAACCACGAATGCCATGAAGACCCGCACCGCCGTTTCCCTCCTGTTCGTCAGCCTTGCCCTACTCGCTTCGGGCAGCTTGTTCAAAGTGCTTCACTGGCCGTCGGCCAACATCCAACTCTTGGTGGGTACGGTGCTGCACGTGACAGCGTTGATCACGTTGGCCACCATGGTAGCGCGTCGGCAGAGCGTGAAGGAGTTGCTCGAAAGCTAGTCGCCGCGCAAGCGCTCAGTAAGCACGGTGTGCCACCAATTCACCGGCAGACCCGTATTGCTGACTTTGGGTGAGACGACCTGAAACGTAGGTGAGGCGGCCCATCGGTGTATCCTCGGCGTGGCGGAACTCCCACGTGCCTTGACGCTCGCCCTTGTTGAAGCCCGCGCGGGCCAGCAGCACTCCCGTATCGCTGTACTGCTTCCACACGCCATCGCGCCGACCGTGCAGGAAACCGCCCACCTCCTTCACCTGCCCGTTCTGGTGGAAGGTGATGAAATGTATGCGATCGCCTTCGCTGTAGCGCGTGGCCTTCAAGGTGCCATCGGGCCAATGCTCCTGACCCAGCAGGGTTTGACCGTGCGTGGCACCGAGCAAGAGCACGGTGGCGATGGTGAGCAGGAGGCGCATGATGGGCTGATCTGGTCTAGGAACACCCAAATGTAGCACATAGTTCACCAGTGGTTAACACAGGCTTAACACAAGATCCCTCCACCAAGGCCCGTTGAAAAGGCCCGATGGACCGCTCAGGGCCGGTTCAGGATGGGCTCAACCCTGGCCTTCGGGCACTTTCCGCCCCCACTTCGTCTGACCTCAGGAATAGCCGCGAGGCCTTTCTTTCAATGGACCTAAAAGAGGTGCTTAGAACGACAGCCTCCCCTGCTGCTCCATGGCGAGGCGCAACTGACCCACCTCTTTGCGGAGGTCCATCACGCTTCGGGCCAGTTCGTCGCGGCTCAAGTTGGGCTCGGGCAGTTCGGCACTGATGAAGTGGACGAACTTCCAGATCTCGAG
>JAEUTB010000018.1 GCA_016787995.1 Flavobacteriales bacterium
TGAGATCGTGATGACCAACACCATCACCGGTACGACCACGATGGACCTGAGCACCTTGGCGAAAGGTGTATACAGCGTGCGTGTTTCCAACGGTGACAAGACCACGGTCCGTTCCGTTGTGTTGAACTGATCCATCCCGACCCCAAAGCCCCTTTGCCGAACATTCGGCAAGGGGGCTTTCTCTTTTCACCCCTTTTCCGCACCTGATCCCGCGGGACCTTTGCTCGAATTCGGCTTGGACTTTCGCCTATAACTACAGAACTTCACCCGCACAACCCCTCTGTGACGATGACCCTTAGACAACTACCCTTAAAGACCACTGCTCTTCTTCTCCCCACTGTCCTTCTCGGCCTTCAAGCCACAGCCCAACACGCTGCATCGCTGGACAAACAACGTCCCAAGCACAGCGTTGCCGAAGAGGTGCGCCTCCATGGCCCCATGGGCGACCGCGCAGGTATGGTGCGCGAGGCGTTCTTCTCCGAGGATTTCTCCGGAGGAGGCATTCCCGCTGGCTGGACGAATGTCGACGACCTGACGCCGTTGGGTCAGGAGCCCGTTCTCTTCGAGTGGTCGAACGACCCGTCAGACGTAAGTGTCGCGCAAGGTAGCTTCGGTAACCTGGTCGGCACGTTCAACGCGCCCGGTGCCTCGAATGGCTACTTGTGGGCCAACTCGGACCGTGGTCTTTCCGCCGCCCCCGCAGAGAACCACTTGACCCGTTTGACCACCAGCGCCATCGATTGCTCTGGTCAGTTGAGCATCATGCTCAGCATGCAGAGCACCATCGGTGTGTTCGACAATGACGCCAGCGAATTCGTGAAGGTCCGCGTCAGCACCGACCTAACGACATGGACGGACTTCGCGCCATTCCCGTGCCTGGTCACCGGCGACGCCACACCTCCATGCTCCCGCTTCTCCTTCAACCCGGAGTTCGTAGCTGTGGACATCTCGTCCGTAGCCGCGAACCAATCCACCGTTTACATCCAATTCGAGTGGCAAGGTGGTTGGGAATACTGGTGGGGGATCGATGACGTGCAACTGTCGCCATTGCCGGACTACGAGGTCATCATGAACCTGGCGTACAACAGCACCACCGGAAGCGGTGAGGAATATGGTCGTATCCCAGCAGCCCAATTGCCAGGGACCATGAACGTCGGTGCAGAGATCACCAATTTCGGCGCCAACGACCAGAACAACGTGAGCGTGAGCGTGGCTTTCGAGGACGCTTCCGGCACCACGGTTCCCGGCTTCGCCACTACGATCGACCTCGGCACCGTGGAGAGCACTGTGACCGTGACGGCCGATGGGGACATCAATATCCCCGCAGGGCTCCCTACAGGGGTCTACACCTCACGGTTCGCCGTCACCTCCGATGATATCGCCTTGGACAACGACCCCAGCGATAACGCACGTACCCGCAATTTCGAGATCACGGAAGATGTCTATTCCGTGGATGCCATCGGCAATCATCCGGAAGGCACGGAAAGCACCCAGCAATACGGCACGGCCACCTTCCTGGACAACCCGGAGATCTACTACATGAGCATGTACTTCGTGAACACCGCCATGCAGGCCACCGGCGTGATCGTGAAGCTCGGCCCAGCCACGGTCGCGGGACCAGGTGCCACCATCCAAGCCTTGATGCTGGATACGGCGGACATCACCGGCACCTTGGGTACGGTGAGCAATGTCATCGACGGGGTAACGAGCAATCAGCGCACCATCACCGCAGCTGACGTAGCTGCAGGAGAAGTGGGGCTTTCCTTCGAACAACCCATCGACCTGGCACCTGGCGCATACTTCGCTGCTGTACGGCTCACGGGTTCTGGTACCGTGGCCACGGAGAACAACACGGATCCTGAAGTCTACATCCTGGATGATGCCACCGTAGGTCAGCCCGGCTGGACTTCGGCCGTATTCCTGCCCATCGACTTCAATGACGATGGCACCGCAGGCCGCCAGAGCTACACCAACGGGAACGCCTTCGCCATCCGTCTCACCAGCGACCCCACCGTTGGCGTGGCCGAAATGAAGGAACTGGCCGGGGTCTCCATTTTCCCGAATCCCACTTCAGGGGTCTTCCAGATCAGCAGCGATCGCAATGAAGTGCTCTTCGTGGAGATCACCGATGTGATGGGTCGTGTGCTCCGTACCACCACGCTTTCAACCCTCACCACGGTGGATATGAGCGATGTGGCGGCCGGCGTTTACACCGTGACCGTGGGCAATGCCACCGAGCGCAGCGTTCAACGTGTGACCGTGAAGTGATCACCGATCTTTCTCTTGGGAACCCCTCTGCTCATGGCAGGGGGGTTCTTCATTTCAACCCTTCGCACCGCCTTCAGTGCGACCTATCTCCACCGGCGGATCGATCATCGAATACGCGGGGATCCCGCAGGCGAGGGCAAGGATCAACGGTGCGCCGACGACCCATGATCCTCACGGAAAAAAGAAGGGCCACCCACACGGGCAGCCCTTCAGAGCTTCGAATGCAACGTCTTACTTACCGCCTTTCATCACCGAAGCGATCAGCTCACGGTTCAGCTTCACGTACGCCTCGTTCTTGGCTTCCTGTGCCATCTTCATGCTCTCTTCAGCCGTAGCGATAGCCTCCTTGTTCATGCCGTTGGCCGCTTGGGCACGAGCCAACGTGTGCATGTGCCAGAACTTCTTGTCCATCGAGACGCACTTTTCGGCCCATTCGAGCGCCTCCTTGGTCATCACGTTGCGGTCCAGGCAGAACCGAGCGCTACTGCCGTAACCGCCGGCCTTCATTTCACCTTTGGCCATGGCCTCCTTGATGCTGGCGATGCCCTTTGCGGTGGCATCCGTCACTATCGGTATCGCTATACGCGTCTTCTCCCAACGGATCTCCAGTTCGGCGTTGTCGCCTTGGAAATTGCCCACGTCGATCGTCAGGGTCTCCGTATGCTCGCAGGCGGTAGGCTTCACTTTCACCGAGGCCACGTTCTGCTCCGCCTTGAACTCATCCTCTCCCCAGAGTTCCACATTGGAATTCAAATGGACCACCCACGTCTCCTTACCAGGAACGGTGAAGAGGGAGTACTTACCGGGCTTCACATCCACATCGCCGAACTTGACCGCCTCACTGAACTCGATGGTGGTGTTGAGGTTGGCTCCGGTGCGCCACAATTTGTCGTAGGGCACCAGGTCACCGAAGATCACCCGGCCTTTGGCGCTCGGGCGTGAGTACTCCACTTCGACTTTCGTGAGACCCACCTGGTGCTCCACTTCCCCAAGAGGGCTCGCTTGAGGTAATTCCTGTGCATTGGCCACCACCATGGAAAGGGCGGCGGTGGCGAAGAGTATCGCTTTCATGGTCATGAGGTTCTGGCACGTTCGCACGTGCGGTTTCGTGTAAGGGAACAAAGCTAACCCCTACGCAGGCTCCTCATGCCACGCGTAGGTTGCTCAACCGGGAGCGGTCGAACTTGTCGCGCGCATAGCTCAAGGTGACGCGCAATTCGGCTGGTTTGTCCGGCGCACCGGGCAACTCATACATCGCGTCCGTCATGATGGCTTCGCAGATGGAACGCAACCCACGGGCGCCAAGCTTGTAGTCCATGGCCTTTTCCACGATGAAGTCGAGCACTTTCTTGTCGAAGCTCAACTTCACCTTGTCCATTTCGAAGAGCTTCACGTACTGCTTGATCAGCGCGTTCTTCGGTTCCGTGAGGATCCGCCGCAGACTCTCACGGTCCAAGGGATCGAGGTAAGTGAGCACCGGGAAGCGACCGATGAGCTCCGGAATAAGCCCGTACGTACGCAGGTCACTAGGGCTTACATATTGCAGCAGGTTCTCGTCGTTGATACGCTGTTCCTTGCTGGCGCTGTAACCTACCGCACCGCTCTTCACGCGGCGGGCGATCATCTTCTGGATGCCATCGAATGCTCCGCCGCAGATGAACAGGATGTTCCGGGTATCGACCTGGATCAGTTTCTGTTCCGGATGCTTGCGACCGCCTTGTGGTGGCACGCTCACAGTGCTTCCCTCGAGCAACTTCAACAAGGCCTGCTGCACGCCTTCACCGCTCACGTCACGCGTGATGCTGGGGGTGTCACTCTTCCGGCTGATCTTGTCCACCTCATCGATGAACACGATGCCACGCTCGGCCTTGGCCACATCATAGTCAGCTGCCTGAAGCAAACGGCTCAGGATGCTCTCCACATCCTCCCCCACATAACCCGCTTCGGTGAGCACCGTGGCATCGGCGATGGCGAACGGTACGTTCAGCATTCGGGCTATGGTCTTGGCCAGCAGGGTCTTGCCACTACCCGTTTCACCCACGAGGATGATGTTGCTCTTCTCGATCTCCACATCGTCCGATGCGCTGGCCGGTTTCTGGAGAAGGCGCTTGTAGTGGTTGTACACGGCCACGCTCAGCACCTTCTTCGCGTCGTCCTGACCGATGACGTATTCATCCAGGTGCCGCTTGATGTCCGCGGGGCGCTGGATGATGAGGCTGCCCTCCATCTCCGTCCGTGTGCGCTGACTGAGCTCTTCGGAAATGATGTTCTGCGCCTGCGTGATGCAACTGTCGCAGATATGCCCCGTGATACCGGCGATCAGCACATTGGTGTCCTGTTTGTCTCGCCCACAAAAGGAACACTTGATCTCTTTCTTATCCATGGAAGGGTGTGCTGCGCCGCTGAACGGGATGCGCAAAGTCCCGCAAGATACATCGAAGGCCGGGTGGTCG
>JAEUTB010000042.1 GCA_016787995.1 Flavobacteriales bacterium
AACCACCTTCTGCTCAGGTGGAACCGTGACCCTCACCAGCAGCAGTGCCGCTGGCAACCTCTGGAGCAACGGTGCTACTACGCCGAGCATCACAGTGAGCACACCCGGCAACTACGCCGTGACCGTGACCGACGCCAACGGATGCAGTGCCGCAAGCGCTAGCACCACCGTAGCGGTGAACGTGCCGCCTGCCCCACCGGTGATCAACGCCAGTGGGCCTGCCACCTTCTGTTCAGGTGGCAGCGTGACCCTGACCAGCAGCAGCGCTACTGGTAATGTGTGGAGCACTGGCGAGACCACACAAAGCATCACGGTTAGTGCCTCCGGTAACTACTCGGTGGCGGTGACCAACGGCAACGGTTGCAGCGCGACAAGCGCAGCCACGACGGTGACGGTGAACCCGAACCCTGCTACGCCCACGATCAGCGCTGGTGGACCTTTGGCCTTCTGCGCCGGTGGCAGCGTGACCTTGACCAGCAGCAGCGCCACGGGCAACGTGTGGAGCACTGGCGAGACCACACAAAGCATCGCGGTTAGTGCCTCCGGGAACTACTCGGTGACGGTGACCAACGGCAACGGGTGCAGCGCGACCAGCGCAGGCACGACGGTGACGGTGAACCCGAACCCCGCTACGCCCACGATCAGCGCTGGTGGTCCTTTGGCCTTCTGCCCTGGTGGCAGCGTTACCTTGACCAGCAGCAGCGCAACGGGCAATGTCTGGAGCACGGGTGCGACCACCCAGAGCATCACAGTGAACGCATCGGGCACCTACACGGTGACGGTGACCAACGGTAACGGCTGCAGCGCGACCAGCGCAGGCACGACCGTGACGGTGAACCCGAACCCTTCTACGCCCACGATCAGCGCCGGTGGTACAACTACCTTCTGCGCCGGTGGCAGCGTGACCTTGACCAGCAGCAGCGCCACAGGTAATGTGTGGAGCACAGGCGAGACCACACAAAGCATCACGGTTAGTGCCTCCGGTAACTACTCGGTGACGGTGACCAACGGCAACGGATGCAGCGCCACCAGCGCCAGCACCACGGTGACGGTGAACCCGACACCGGCAACACCGGTGATATCCGCCAGCGGACCGACAACGTTCTGCCCTGGAGGGAACATCACGCTGACCAGCAATAGCGCTGCCGGCAACCTATGGAGCAATGGGGCCACGACGCCAAGTATCACCGTTGGCACATCTGGGAACTATTCTGTGACGGTGACCGATGGGAACGGATGTAGCGCCATAAGTGGTGCGACCAGCATCCTTGTTCAAGACGCCGTTGCGCCGCAAATTACCTGTCCCAACACCGTTACGGTGAATGCGAACGCGACTTGTACAGCGACCGCTGTGGCGCTCGGTTCACCGGTCGTTTCCGACAACTGCTCGGTGCTCAGTGTACTCAACAACGCCCCGGCCACCTTCCCATTGGGTTCTAGAAATGTGATCTGGACAGTGTCCGATCCAACAGGCAACACCAATACCTGCACCCAGACGGTGCTCGTGGTCGACAATACCCTTCCGAACATCACCTGTCCCATGGAGATCGGCGTCAACGCCGCTCCGGGCACCTGTCAAGCACTTGTCACCTATGCACAGCCAAGCTTCAACGATAACTGCCCTGGGATCACACTCAGTCAGGTGAGTGGTCTACCGAGCGGATCGACCTTCCCGGTAGGCAGTACTGTGAACGTGTTCAGGGTGACCTCTCCGAATGGGCAAACACGGGATTGTTCCTTCGCGGTTACGGTCTTCGACTCAGAAGGGCCCAGCATCAGTCCGATCGCAGATATCGTGGTCTCCTCGGGTGCCAACGCCTGCGGCGCCAACGTCTCTTGGCCAGCACCATCTGTAAGCGAGAATTGCGTAGGATGCCCTTCAGCGTCCACGCCTTCAGGGTTCACACCGATAGGCACTTATCAAGGGCGTCGGTACTTCCGCCGAACGACTTCGGAACCATGGGCCGTTGCGAATGAACGGGCCAAGAGCGTCCACGGACATCTCGCCATCGTGCGCGATGCAGCTACGAACAATTGGCTGCGTAATGCGATGACCGCCGCTGGGGTCACTGGAGGCTTCTGGATCGGCTTAACGGATGCAGGTTCCACCGACACCTACCGTTGGACGAACTCCACACCGGTGGTCTTCACCAATTGGCCTTCTGATGGTAGTGAGCCGAACAACAACGGTGGCCAGGAATATTATGTCGAAGTGGAGGCTGACGGAGATTGGAACGACGAGAAGCGCATAGTCTCTTCTCCGTACGCGATCGAACTCGAGGCGGATTGTAACGTCGCTGTGCAGGTAGCAGGTCCGGCGAACGGCTCCTGGTTCCCCGTAGGAAACACGCCTGTATCCTATCGAGCCGTTGATGCCGCCGGCAATGAGACCATCCGCACGTTCACGGTGACCGTGCTACCGAATAATACAGCACCCACGATCACAGCGAACGGGCCACTTACATTCTGTGCAGGCGATAGCGTGATCCTCATCAGCAGCAGCAGTACCAACAACAGCTGGAGCACAGGCGCCACGAGCGACCGTATAACAGTGAAGACCACGGGAACCTATTCGGTGACGGTGGACAATGGCCCAGGTTGCAGTTCAACCAGCGACCCTGTCGTTGTGAACGTTCATCCGGATCCGAGCATCCCCACGATCATGCCGAGCGGTCCTAGCACTTTCTGCCCGGGAGGCAGTGTGACGCTTACCAGCTCTGCGGCTGCCTCCTACCTCTGGAGCAATGGGGCTACGACGCAAGCTACCACCGTGAACACCACGGACTCCTACACCGTGTCCACCACCGATAGCAATGGATGCTCCGCCACGAGCGCACCTGTGCAGGTCACGACACAGGACCTTACGCCGCCAACGATCAACTGCCCTTCGAACATCAGCGTGACGGCCGATCCTGGCTATTGCGGAAAAGAGGTGATGTTCAGTGCTTCGGCCACTGACGATTGTACGCCTACACCGACGATCACCTACTCGACACTCCCTGGCTCCGAATTCACGATCGGGGCTCCGACAACCGTTATCGCTTCCGCTTCGGATGGCGTGAACCCTCCATCCACTTGCACCTTCATGGTGACGGTGAATGCGCCTCTGGTCGACTTCGAGTATCCGGTGACAACGATCTGCCAGAACGCCGCCCCCGTTGCTCCGAGCTTCATCTCCCATCCTGGCGGAACCTTCTCCGACGCCAATCAGGCGGGAACCATCGACGCGAATGGGTTATTCGATCCTTCTTCGGCGAACGTAGGACCGCATACGCTCGGGTACGTCTTCAACACCGGGGCTGGATGCGTACACCATGACTGGTTCCTGATCAACGTGGTGGCAGCTCCTGTCATCAACACCGGCAACTATCCGCCGCTGTGCATCAACGATCCTGCTCTTGCCCTGAACGCGACACCTGCAGGTGGTAGTTGGGCAGGTCCAGGTATCGTGGGGAACACGTTCGACCCACTTGTCGCCGGCATCGGCACCCACGTGGTCACGTACACGTCCAACTCGGGAAGCTGCACCGCCTCGGAAAGCACCACCATCACCGTGCTTTCCACCCCGTCCACCCCCCTCATCACGGCCTCTGGTCCCACGACTTTCTGCGCTGGGGACAGTGTGGTGCTCAGCAGCTCGGCGGCAACCTCCTACCTATGGAGCAGTGGAGCGACCACCCAGAACATCACTGTGAGTGCTACCGGCAACTACAACGTGGCCATCGGGAACGGAAGCGGCTGTAGCTCGATCAGCGCGAATACCAGCGTAACGGTGAACCCATTGCCTACGCCGGTGGTCACCGCTGATGGGCCAACGACCTTCTGCACCGGTGGAAGTGTCAATCTTGTAAGCAGTAGTTCTTCCGGTAATGTCTGGACGACCGGAGCGACCACACCGAGCATCACGGTGATGACCTCAGGGTCGTACGCCGTTGCCGTGACCGACATCAACGGTTGCAGTGCTATGAGTAGTGCGGTTCCAGTTCAAGTGGATACGCCGCCTCAGCCGGTGATCGCACCCATTCCGGTCTTGTGCAGTTCTGGGGGGCCGATCGAACTCGTTGGCACCCCTTCAACGGGGACATGGTCAGGCCCAGGAGTCATTGGCGCGAGCTTCAACCCAGGATCGGCAGGACCCGGCAACCATACCATCACCTATACGGTGGGTCAACCGGGCTGCATCAACACAGCGACCATCAATATCCAGGTCGATGAACAGTTCATCGCACCTCCGTTCAGCTATCCGGGTTCGCCTTTCTGTACTTCTGGCAGTGTGGTGCCTCCGCCCGTGTTCGCAGTTACCCCGAACGCTGGTGGGTCGTTCACGAACACTGGCCTTTCCGCCTTCGATAGCGCCACCGGTCAATTCAATGCTGGCGGCACATCACCTGGAACCTATGCAGTGACCTACACCAGCGCAACGAACGGTGTTTGTCCGTCGTTGTCCATCATCACCATGGTGCAGGTGAATACCAGCGTATCGGCAGGCAATGATGCCACGATCGAGCTGTGCGGGACCGCATCACCCGTTCCCTTGTTCGGTTCGCTACCAGGCGCCAACACCGGAGGAACATGGATATCGCCACTTGGAGTGGTCCACAGCGGTGTTTACGACCCCGTCGTGGATGGCTCCGGGATCTATCGCTACACGGTAACAGGACCAGTAGGATGTGGATCGGATACCGCTGTTGTGGAGGTATCAGAGACCCCTGAGCCCAACGGTGGAACACTGGTCGGTGATGCGGATCATTGCGGTACCTCGAATACGGGAACACTTCTCCTGAGCGGACATACTGGGAACCTGCAATGGCAGAAGCGCATCAACGGTGGTCCATGGACCGACTTCGCGAATGCGACCAACTCCTACACGTATTCCAACCTACCGGTGGGCATGTATGACTATCGCGTTGTGCTCGACGCACCCGGTTGCCCACAAGCGATGAGCAACTCCGTGACCGTTCGCGTGAGCCGTCCACCGAATGCCGGTACGGCCAACCCCATCTTCATTTGCCAAGGCACTTCCTTCACGCTGGATGTGCTCGTGACCAGCGAAGATGTGAATGGAATATGGACGGATGTGAACGGAGCAGTTGTATCCGGTACTGTGGCTCCCATTGCGACCACCGCGTACACCTATACCGTCCCAACCAATGGCAGCTGTGCAAGTGATGCTCGCACGGTCCAAGTCACCGTTATCCAACCGCCGAACGCCGGCAGTAACGGTAGCATAAGTGTGTGTTCAACCGACCCTGCTTTGAACTTGTTCGATGCACTCAACGGCACACCATCGACAGGAGGAACATGGACTGGACCAAGCCCGATCACCGGAGGCTTCTACGATGCGATGTCCATGGTGCCTGGAACCTACACCTACACGGTGAACGGTCAAATACCTTGTCCAAGTGTTCAAAGCGCGGTGATCGTATCTGAAGTTACAGCTACATCGAACACCACCAGCATCAGTGCGTGCGACACCTACACCTGGAGCGTGAACGGGGCCACCTACACCCAGAGCGGCACGTACACCGATGTGGATGATTGCCACACCGAGACCTTGGTGTTGACGATCGTGTCAAGCACGAACAACACCACGACGGTATCGGCCTGCGACACCTATACCTGGAACATCAGTGGGTTGACGTACACGGAAAGTGGCACCTACACCAGCGTCAGCGGGTGCGGCACCCAGACCTTGGTACTGACCATCACCCCGAGCACGACCAACACCACCACGATCAGTGCGTGTGACACTTACACCTGGAGTGTGAACGGTGCCATCTACACCCAGAGCGGTACGTACACCGATGTAGATGACTGCCACACCGAGACCTTGGTGCTCACCATCACCCCGAGCACGAACAACACGACCACGATCAGTGCGTGCGATACGTACACATGGAGCGTGAACAGTGTCACCTACACCCAGAGCGGCACCTACGTGCACAGTGTCGGTTGTGCGAATGACACCCTCAACCTGAGCATCGTACCCACACCGACCGCGGCGTTCGACCTCGGGGCTGGCACGTTCTGCACGAACGAACAGGCGGTACTTCCGGAAGTCTCCACACCCGGTGGCCTCTTCTCAAGCAGCGAAGGATCGGCGGTCGATCCGATGAGCGGTGCTATCGATCCAGCATCGAGCGTGCCTGGGTCTTACACGATCACGTATACGATCGATGGCCAGTGTCCATCGTCCGCGACCGTGAACGTGACCATCGTGGCAGCGCCGAACGCTGAATGGAACAGCCCAGTTTCGATCTGCGACAACTCCGGCAGCCTGCAACTGGCCGAGTTGGCGGAGAACGCTGGTGGTGTATGGAGTGGGTCCGGGGTGACCGGCACCACGCTCGATCCGGGCGGCATGGTGGGTCCTGTGACCATTACCTATACCGTGGAAAACAGCGGGTGTACCGCTTCTGTGAGCAACGAGATCATTGTCATCGGTGCACCCCTATCAGTAGCTGGTCCGGATACGACCATTTGTGGCTACGAACTGCTACTTACAGGCGCTGCATCCAGTGGAACGGGGATCTGGTCAGGGCCCGTTGAAGTGCTGTTCATGGACCCGAACGCTCCGAACACGAACGTCATCGCCACGGGTGCAGGTAGCTACACGCTTGTTTGGACCGTTTCCGAGAACGGCTGTTCGAGCAGCGATACCACGATAGTGACGATGAGGCCACCTGCAGACCAGCTCAATGTCTTCGCCGGAGAGGATCAGATCCTGGAAGTGGAAACGACCACCACGCTCGAGGCGATCACGGATGCAGGAGCCCAGGTGGAATGGACGCTGGTGGGTGGAAGCGCACAGTTCGACGCACCCAACTCCGCTGCGACCATCGTCTCAGGGCTTTCACTCGGCACCAACACGGTGATGGTCACCGTATCACTTGGCAGCTGCACAGGAACCTCGGACACCCTCACCATCACAGTGGAAGACCTCTTCATACCTCAAGGCTTCTCGCCGAACGGGGATGGGGACAATGACCGGTTCGAGGTCACCGGTATGATGGCCTATCCGAATAGTTCGTTCACCGTCTTCAACCGGTGGGGCCAGAAGGTCTACGAGAATAGCGCCTACAGCAACGAATGGGACGGTCGATCAGCGGCTGGGACAGAACTCCCCGACGACACCTATTTCTATGTATTGAACCTGGAAGGCGATCGTACGTACAACGGATTCGTCGTGATCAAGCGATGAGGGCACCGATACACATACTCACCTGGGGGCTAGCGCTTTCCGCGCTCATCGGCCATGCGCAGCATACGCCGTTGACCAGCCAGTACCTCTTCAACGGCCTGGTGATCAATCCCGCCTACGCGGGAAGTCGCGATGCGTTGACGGCGAACCTCACCTACCGCCACCAATGGGTCGGTTTCGATGGTGCACCGGTCACACAAATGGTGAGCGTACACAGTCCCTTGGGGCGAAAGAAACTCGGGCTCGGTTTGCTCGTATACAACGACCGCATCGGCGTAAGCAATGCTTCAGGTGTTTTCTCCAACTACGCATATCGCATCCGGTTCCGCAACGGCAAACTGGCCTTCGGCGTGGGCGCAGGATTCACCATGTTCCGTAGTACCTGGACCACGGTGGCGCTTCAACAAAGCAGCGATCAGGCGTTCGCCGCCGACACCCGCAGTGCCTTTCGACCCAACTTCAGCACCGGGGCCTTCTACCATACCAAGAACTGGTTCGCTGGCATTTCCGCGCCTTTCCTCATCCTTCACCGGTACGATACCACCGCCGATGGGTGGCGCCTTTCAGAAAGCCGCGGTGATCTGCAACCCATGCTCACCGCAGGTTATGTCTTCCAACTGGCCCGGGACATCAAACTGAAACCCTCCACCTTGATCCGCTACCGCACTTCCAGTGGAGTTCAGGCCGATCTGAGTTCGAACCTGATCCTCAAGGAGAAGTTCTGGGTCGGCGCTTCTTACCGGACCGGTGATGCTTTCATCGCGTCGCTCGAAGTGCTGCCCACGCCACAATGGAGGGTCGGTTACGCCTACGACCTGGGCTTATCCCAACTCGCCGCACACCACCTTGGCTCGCACGAGGTGATGCTCCAATACGAATTCGGTTACAGGATCCGCGTGAAAGACCCACGCTACTTCTAGATGCAACGCGCTCTCCCATCAGCCCTGTTGTTCGTACTTGCCGTGGTGCAGTCCACATCGGCCCAGTACATCCATGAGGTGAAGCCTTTGGAACTGGGCTTCAATACCGAAGACTACGCTCCTGTGGTCCGCGACTCCGGTATCGTGTTCTGCTCCATCCGCGAAACGGCCGCAACCATCGCCTTCAAGGATGCGGAAACGGGAAAACCCCTCACAGACCTTTACTGGGTGCCCTTCGAAGGCAAAGGAATAGGACAGCCCGTGCTCTTCAGCGCGAACATCACCACCCCCGTCAACGAGGGCCCAGCCTGCTTCACTGATGGTGGCCGCACGATCTACTTCACCCGCAATCAGGTCCTACCGAAGAAGCTCTCCAATCTCCGCGCTTCGAACGCGCAACTGGGCCTGTTCCGCGCCCATTTGGAGAGCGGCACGTGGTCCGTACCAGAGCCCTTCGAACACAACTCCACCAAGTACTCCATCATGCATCCAGCGTTGAGCCCGGATGGTCGCATGCTCATCTTCGCCAGTGACATGGGGGCTGAGGAAAATGGGGTGGACCTATACCGGTGTGAACGGACCAGCGCGGGCTGGAGCGCACCCGTGGACCTAGGCCCCGCCGTGAACAGCACCGGTAATGAGGGCTTCCCCTCCTTCGGCCCGGACGGTTCGCTCTACTTCGCCAGTGATCGCGCTGGAGGACTTGGCAAACTGGACCTCTACAAGGTGGAGCCCAAGAACGGCACCTGGTCACGCCCTGAACCATTGCCAGAGCCGATCAACTCCGTAGGCAATGATGTAGGGATCTCCTTCATGCCCGATGGCTTCAGTGGATACTTGAGCAGCGATCGAAGCGGATCGGACAAACTCTACGCGTTCAAGCGTACCATCCCGAAATTCCGCGACTGTGCGCCCCAGGAGTTGAATAACTACTGCTTCACCTTCAAGGCCAAGCCGCATGCCGCCACCACCAACCTCCCCTTGGATCATGTGTGGGACCTCGGTGATGGCACCCGCGTAACCGGACTGAAAGCCGAACACTGCTACAAGGATCCCGGCACCTTCCCTGTTCGTTCGCTCCTGATCGACCGGAAGTCCGGGACCGTTTTCCATACCCTGAAGAGCAGCGATTTCGTGGTGGAAGATGTTCAGCAGGCTTGGATATCCGCCCCGGATACGGTGAGGACCGGCCGGATGCTCGCGCTCGATGCTCTGAAGAGCAACCTCCCTGGTTTCGAAGCAGCAGAACATCACTGGAGCTTTGATGATGGCACG
Source organism: Flavobacteriales bacterium (assembly GCA_016787995.1). Classification (GTDB taxonomy): domain Bacteria; phylum Bacteroidota; class Bacteroidia; order Flavobacteriales_F; family PHOS-HE28; genus PHOS-HE28. Next base: position 9,397 of record JAEUTB010000042.1, read on the forward strand.
GTCTTGAGCGGCTCCAGGGTGGTACACGCTTTCTCCACGCCGGGGATCCATGAGGTGAAGTTGGATGTGCTTTCCTCACCTGATGTCAACGGAGACATCCGCAACCAATGCAACACCCGCACCGTGGTGGTGGTGGACCGCTTCCGCGACCAGGAGGACCAGACCATCGTAGCCACCTATCAGGATGCGGCCGGTCTCACCCACAGTTTCGAGTTCCAGGAGCTGCCGTTCGACCATCTCGGCATGTCGTCCGATGAACTGAGCGATGTGGCCTTCGCCGTAGAGCTCTTCGCCTCCAAGGAGCGCGTGAGCCTCGATGATCCGAAGTTCGTAGAGATCAAGAAGCATTACCGCGTGGTGGAGCGTTTCGATCCGGAACGCGGCGTGTACACCTATTCCGTGGGCGAAGCGAAGAACGTGGAGGAGTTATACGAGGTGTTCAAGAAAGTGAAAGAGCTTCAATTCCTCGATGCCGAAGTGCACATGCTCCAGATCGAGAAATTGATGGACCTCAGCAAGCTCGACTTCGCCTCGGTACAGGAACTGAACCACGCCAAGCTCCGGACCAACGCGATACACTTCGCTTTCAAGAGCTCCGATCTGGGTGAAGGCTCTGAACCAGTACTGGAACAAGTGCTGGACTTGCTCAAGCAGCATCCGGAACTCCAACTGGTGATCGAGGCTCATACCGATGATGTGGGCAGCCGGGCTTACAACATCGACCTCTCCCAGAAACGAGCCCAAAGCGTGGAAGCCTACCTGCTCGCCAATGGTGTCAGTACAGACCGCCTGATCCCCATCGGGCATGGCAAGAACCAGCCGATCGCCAGCAACAAGACCGAAGAAGGCAGAAGCCTGAACAGACGTGTCGAGTTCAGGGTGACGGTGAAGGACGAACAACAGGCCTTCGAGAAGACCCGCTAGACCGGTCAAGCCAAGCTTCCTTGAATGGTGATGCCCCGGGTGTGGGCACATGGCGCGCATGCGGTACTTTCGTATCGATGCAGCGGTCGACCCGGGCCATCCTCTCCTTCTTGGCGGTGCTCTACTGTTCCGTTGCTGCGGCACAGACCGGCGTGTCCCTGATCGAGAATCGTGGTCAATGGCCCGCACAGGTTACCCATAGGGCCGAAGTGAACGGGGCTACGGTGTGGATCGAACCAGCAGCCATCGTGATCGACCGGTACGACCAGCGGGCCGTGGAAGCCATCGCCCATGCGCATGCGCATCCGGGCAGCACCCCTCCGCTCCGGATCGCGCACCATGCGTTCAAACTCCATTTCCACGGTGCGAATGCTACGCCACGCTTGGAACATTTGGGTGTCCGTCGTGGCACCTACAATTACATCATCGGCAACGATCCCCGCCGCTGGGGCCAGCGCTGTCATGCGTTCAGCGCGGTGGTCCAGCACGGCATTTATCCGGGCGTGGACCTGCGCATCCGCTCTGGGGAGAACGGCGTGAAGTACGACCTCATCCTGGCACCCGGCGCGGATCCCGCGAACATCCGTTTCGATTATGAAGGTGCCGATGCCGTGACCATTGCACAGGACAAGATCACCTTGCGTACCTCCTTGGGCGTAGTGACCGAGACCATACCCCTGGCCTTTCAGGAGCGGGGCGGGCAACGGATCACCATACCGTGTGCCTATATCGAGAGTGAGAAAGGGATCGGCTTCACCTTGGGTGCGTACGACCGATCGCTGCCGTTGGTGATCGATCCTTCGCTCATCTTTAGCACCTATTCCGGATCCTTCGCCAACAACTTCGGGTATACGGCCACCTTCGACCGTGATGGCTTCTTGTACAGTGGCAGCTCCGCCTTCGGCCAAGGCTACCCCACCACCTTGGGCGCGTACCAGACCATCCATGCCGGGGGTGATGGCCTGAATGATGGTATAGACATGGCGCTCTCCAAGTACGACACCACCGGCACCTTCCTCGTGTGGAGCACCTATCTCGGTGGAAGCAGCGATGAGCTGCCCCACAGCTTGGTGGTGAACAGCAATGATGAACTTTTCGTTTATGGTACCACGAGCTCGGCCGACTTCCCCACCACCACGAACGCCTTCGACCGCTTCTTCGCTGGTGGACCCGTGTTGAACCTCAGCAACGGGTTGGGAGCCAATTTTCCGAACGGCACGGACATCATATTGGCCCGCTTAAGTGCCGACGGCAGCGCCTTGCTGGCGAGCACCTTCATCGGAGGGTCGGGCAATGATGGACTGAACACCGCGCCCGGACTCAAATTCAACTATGCGGACGAGATCCGGGGTGAAGTACTGCTGGACCTCAACGACAACGTGTATGTGGCAAGCAGTACGGCCAGCCGCGATCTGCCCACCTCCGTCAACGCCGTTCAACCAGCTTATGGCGGGGGCGTACAGGATGGCGTGCTCTTGAAGATGGACGCCTCCCTCACCACCATGATCTGGTGTACCTACTTCGGGGGCCTTGGTGCCGATGCCGTCTACAACCTCGAACTGGACGAGAACGGTGGCATCTACATCGCTGGTGGAACCTTGAGCACGAACCTCCCGGTGAGCGCGGGTGCGTTCCAAAGCAGCTTCCAAGGTGGTGCGGCGGACGGCTTCGTGGCCGATATCAGTACCGATGGCGATGTGATCACCGCCTGCACCTATTTCGGCAGCCAGGCCTACGACCAGTGCTATTTCGCTGACCTTGACCAGAGCGGTGATATCTACCTCTTCGGGCAGACCCAGGCCCCAGCGAATGCCTTCATCGTCAATGCGCCCTACAACGTGCCCAACTCGGGTCAATTCATCACCAAAATGGACCCATCGCTGAGTACCGTGCTGATCAGCACACGGTTCGGTCAAGGTGATGGTCAGCCGGACATCTCCCCTACCGCTTTCCTCGTGGACTATTGCAACAAGATCTACGTGAGCGGCTGGGGCAGCGCCACGGGAGGTGCGCTCAGCACCACCGGTCTGGAGGTGACACCGGATGCTTATCAAGGCACCACGGATGGCAACGACTTCTACCTCGCCGTGTTCGATATCGACCTGAGTGACATCTTTTATGGAACTTTCTTCGGAGGGAATATCAGTGGGGAGCACGTGGATGGCGGTACGAGCCGATTCGATCGCCGTGGACGCGTGTACCAAAGTGTTTGCGCTGGCTGTGGCGGCAACTCCGATTTCCCCATCCAACCCGACCCCGGGGCGGTGAGCGCCACCAACAACAGCGGGTTCTGCAACAACGCCGTCTTCAAGTTCGACATGGACTTCCCCATCGTGGTGGCCGACTTCAACAGCACGGTGAACTGTCTGCCCGCACCCGTGGACTTCACCAACGCCAGCTATGGGGCCAGTAGCTACGAATGGTCTTTCGGGGACAACACCACGAGCACTGCCGTATCTCCTTCCCACGTGTATGCGGCACCAGGAGTGTACACCGTGCGCCTGGTGGCTAACGAACCTGCAGCATGCAATGTGAGCGACACCACCTTCCGGCAAGTGGTGGTCTTGGGCGATATCCCCATTCAACTGCCCGACACCAGTGTCTGTTCCGGCGATGCGGTGCAGATCGGTCTACAACCCATCGCAGCATCTGGCATCAGCTACCAATGGTCGCCATCAGTAGGGTTGAGCAATACGCAGGTGGCCAATCCAATCGCTTCACCCACAGCGACCACGACCTACACGCTCACCGTGAGCAACGGACAATGCAGCACCACAGCGCAACAAACAGTCACCGTTGCGATCAGCCAGATCGACGCTGGTGCCGACCAGACCATTTGTGGCCCCAACGCGAACGCCTTCCTGGTGGCCACGGGTTTCGGAACCGTTGATGGATTCCAATGGTCGAGCAACAACGCCTTCACCGATGTCCTGAACACATCACCGCAGGACAGTACCGCGAACGTCACCGTATCCGGCGACGCTTGGTTCTACGTGCGTTCCACGGACAATGCGTGCGGCGTGGTGGACAGTATTCGCATAACCGTATCTCTGGCGAACATCGCGCTGCTCCCGGTGGAAGCCATCTGCCTCGGCGACACGGGTATCATCAGCGTAGCCGGTGCCGATCCCGGATCCACTTTCTATTGGTACCCCGAGGAATTCATCACGGCCGGTCAGGGGACATTCAGGATCTTCAACCGCGCTCCGACTTCCACCACCTACTTCGTGGACGTCACCTCACCCGTTGGATGCACCTGGATCGGCTCCGTGCAACAGGTGGTTTCACCGTTGAACGCATCCACGATCCTGGCCACCGCTGTGCCTGCTGTGCTTGTTGGTAGCGGAACGGTGCAACTTGAAGCGCGCCCCAGCGGGTTGCGCTACTCTTGGTCGCCCGCGAGCCTTGTAAGCAACGACACCATAGCCGACCCCACCGCGCAAGTATCCGCCACCACGCTCTTCTCCGTGATCGTATCCGATGGCATCTGCAGCAAGGCGGCCACCGTGTTGGTGGAGGTGCGCGAGTTGATCTGCGCCGATCCAGACATCTTCGTCCCGAACACCTTCACACCGAACGGGGATGGACAGAACGATGTGCTCTTCGTCCGAGGACCCAACATCGCTTCGCTGGAGTTCATGGTCTTCGACCGCTGGGGCGAAAAAGTGTTCGAGACCACGGACATCACGCGCGGCTGGGATGGGACCTTTGAAGGTAGGCCCGTGGATCCGGCCGTATTCGTGTATCACCTCAAAGCACTTTGTGTGGATGGTCAATCCTTCTTCACCAAGGGCAACGTAACCGTGGTGCGATGAAGAGGATCAACGGGGTCCCATCGGTGTGCCTTGCGGTGATCTCCATGCTCATCGTGTTGATCCCGCTGCACTCTTCTGCCCAGGATATCCACTTCTCACAGTTCTTCAATACACCCTTGGCCTCCGGTCCAGGCTCGATCGGCACCTTCGATGGCGAGTATCGGTTCAATGGCATCTTCAGGCAGCAATGGCGCGCGGTGACCATACCGTACCGGACCTTCGCCCTTGGTGGCGACGCAGCGAACGCGGTTGGCGTGAAGGGCCTTGGGTTGGGTGCCTGGATCTTCAACGACAAGGCCGGGGACAGCCGAATGGATCAAACGCACCTGAGCATTGGCGCCAGTTGGACCGAGTGGTTCGGTGCTTCACAAGAACATGCGCTGACCGGTGGGCTGCAATTCGGCTTCACCAATCTATCGCTCGACCCTTCGCGGCTCTCCTTCGACAATCAATACAACGGCTTCTACTACGACCCTACGCTTGGAAGCGGCGAGCAATTCGCGCAAAGCTCTTCGGCGCGTGCCGACCTTCATACCGGCGCGGTCTATCGCTACCAAGCCGATGCCCGCACCCGAGTGCAGATCGGCTTCGGAGCATTCAACCTCACAACACCAGGTATCAGCTTCCTCAACGGACCAAGCACGGAGCTCGATATGCGCACAAGCACCCACGTGATGGTGCAATTCCCGATCGCCGCCAAACTCGACCTACTTCCCATGGTGCAGTTCATGGCGCAAGGCGAGTTCAATGAGTTGGATATCGGCTCCAACTTGCGCTACATCCTGCTCCAGCGTTTCGGTCTCCAAAGGGCGGTGATCCTCGGTGCGCACTACCGCGCTGCCGATGCGGGTTACCTCCATGCCGGCTTGGAATACGATGACTGGACCTTCGGCTTGAGCTACGACATCAACACCAGTGATCTGGTACCTGCCAGTCGCAACCGTGGCGCCATCGAACTCACCGCGATCCGCATCCTGAAGAAGCGGCCAGCGATACCGGCGCGGTTCAAAGCCTGTCCGGCGCAGATATGAACCATGAGCATTGACCTGCGCCATATCCTCTGCATGTTCGCTGTTGCGCTGAGCATGGCAACAGCTGCGCAATCCATCGACCAATGGACCACCTGGGGCGATGCGTCCATGGCAAAGCAGGAGTACTACGGAGCTTCACGCTTCTACGCTGGGGCCCTGGCTTTGGAACCGGGACGAATGAGCTTGCAGTGGAAACAAGCCGAAGCATGTCGCCTAAGCAACCAATACCCGCAAGCTGCTGATCTCTACAGCCGGGTTTACCAGAAGGATGCCGGACGCATGTATCCCGATGCGCTGCAATGGCTCGGCGAGATGCAACTCTGCGATGCCCGGTACGATGAAGCACGCTCTACTTGGGAAAAGGTGTTACAAAAGGAGAAGGACAAGACCTCCGTCCTTGCACGACGTGCCCTGAACGCGCTGGCGGGTTGTGACAAAGCCGGTGCGTCGAAGCCCCTCGGCCTGGAGATCTCACATCTTCCTGGACCGGTCAATACGAATGATAGCGAATTCGGCGCACGCACTGGACCGGACAGCTTGCTTTGGTTCAGCAGCCTTCGTGGCGATCTGAACGCGGATGGTGAAGTGCAGGACACCGCCGCCTACCGCGTTGGGATCTACAGCAGCCGCCCGAACATGCAAGGCTGGAACGAACCTGTTCCCGGAGAAGGTCAGCCGGATGCCATGGGCCACTCCAACGCCAACTTGATGTGGACCGCGAGCGGTGATCGCATGTACTTCACCATGATCGATGCGGATGGAACTAAACACATCGCGAGCCGCACACCGAACAGTCCGGCGCAGACCTTGACCGGGCTTGAAGGGCATGCCGATGCAACACAGCCCTGGGTGGCCGAGATCAATGGGAAGACCATGCTCTTGTTCGCGGCCAGTGGCGGTCAAGGTGGAATGGACATCTGGTATGGTGACCTGAATGGAACGACCGTAACGAACATCCAGAACGCGGGGCAGCTGGTGAACTCACCCGGCAATGAAGTTTCGCCTTCCATCGATGAGAGCGCAGGTATACTATGGTTCAGCAGCGACTTCCACGCTGGGCTTGGCGGTTACGACATCTTCAAGGTCGACTGGAAGAACGATCCGGATGGGATCGAGAACGTGCTCGATGTGAACTCACCGGCCAACGACTTGTATCCCGTCTACGACTCAGCCTCGGGCAAGGGCTGGTTCACAAGTAACCGCAAGGGCTCTTTTGCCGCCAAGGGTGAAACCTGCTGCAATGATATCTACCGGATACAAGGCGTACCGACCAAGACTCCTGTAGACACGTTGCTCGTGGCGGAAACGACACCAGCGGACAGTGTGGATCCGATGACACCAGGATCCACGAACGTGAAGTCGTTGCTTACACGGATGCAGAGCGAATTCCCGCTGAAGCTCTATTTCCACAACGACGAACCGGAACCGCGCACACGGCAGACCAGCACACGGCAGACCTACGGCGCCACCTATGCGGCGTACAAGAACCTCTTTCCCACCTATCGGGAGCAGAACACGGATCCCACCGCGATCGAGGACTTCTTCCGCAACGAAGCCGAGTTCGGCCGCGCTCAACTCGATGCCCTTGTGCAAGCCTTGATCCCTGCATTGGAAAGCGGTGAACGCATCACCCTTGATGTACGTGGACATGCGAGCCCGCTGGCCAAGAACTACTACAATCGCGACCTGAGTTTGCGCCGCATCGAGAGCTTGCGCAATCACCTACGCACGGTGGAGAACGGGCGGTTGAGCAGCTACATGGATAGCACGGCCACCAATGGCGGCCTGCTGCGCTTGCGGGTGTTACCCTTCGGTGAAGATCGGTCGGCCAGCGGCGTGAGTGATGACCTCAATGACCTGAAACGATCGGTTTACAGCGCGGAGGCGGCACGTGAGCGCCGTATCGAAGTGGAGCGCATCCATGTGGAGTCGCATTCCATCCGCCTCTCCCAAAGCAGTGCCGGTTTCGACCTGGGCACGGTGCGTCAAGGCGTTCCGCAGCGATTCCAAGTGCCGGTGGTGAATGATGGAGCCACCCCACTCCACATCGTGCGCGGTCGTTCCTCGTGCGACTGTGTCATGGTAGAAGCCACCCCACCACCGATACCTCCGGGTGGAACCGGCACGATCGAACTCCACTACTCCGGTCGCACACGGCCTGGGCCGCTCGAACGTCTGATCGAATTGGAGATCGAAGGCTCCACCACTCCCTATCTGTTGAACATCGTCGGCAATGTGATCCAGTGACCATGGAACTGCTGCTCCTTTCCAACTCCACGCTCCCCAGTGAACACTTCTTCCAATGGCCCCGGCCCTATGTAGCTCCGTTCCTGAGCAGAAAGAAACGCATCGCCTTCGTGCCCTTCGCAGCTACCGAGGACTACTTGGACACGTACATCGAAAGGGTCGCTCCCATATTCGGGGAAATGGGATGTGAGACCATCGCCCTGCATCGCGAGAGCGACCCTATGGCGGCGTTGGCAACGTGTGATGTGGTCTCCATCGGTGGCGGCAACTCCTTCCTGCTCCTGCGGGCCCTTTACCGCACCGGTCTGATCAAGGCCATCGCCAACCGGGTTAAGGACGGGATGCCCTACCTCGGCTGGAGCGCTGGTAGCAATGTGGCCTGCCCCACGATCATGACCACGAACGACATGCCCATCGTGGAGCCCCCCTCCTTGAAGGCCATGCACTTGGTGCCTTTCCAGATCAATCCGCATTACACCGAAGCCACTATTCCCGGCCACGGCGGTGAAAGCCGCGACCAGCGTATCGCTGAATTCCTGGCGGTGAACCCTCAAGCGACCGTAATCGGGCTGCGCGAAGGATCGTTGCTTCACGTCCGCAATGGTCAACTGCGATTGCACGGCAAGGACATGCTCGTTTTCAGGGCGGGCAAGGAAAAGGAGCTCGTTCCGGATGGCAGCTCGTTCCGCAGTGACCTGCGCCCCCTGACCGCAGCGCACTGACAGAGCGACCTTCACAACTCCCGGCCGCCCGCGTTCTGAGGGCCTGAACCCCGGTCGATCTTTGGCTTGCTCTGTCCCATCCATGGGGCATCGGAATGCCTGCTACGTCAGCTGAAGAAACGGGAGCCTTCGTGGCTTTTCTGCGCGTGATCGGTATGGATCTGCTGATCCTGCTGAAGATCGCGGGCGTGATCGCCGCGGCCTGGCTCGTGGAGCGGATCATGTACCTCATCCTCCGTCGTGGTTATGCGCGACGCAAGGCCAAGGGGCGCGATGAATTCACGCAGTACCGCTTCCTGCGCAACGCGGTGCGCACCGTGGTGGTGGTGGCAGCCTTCTTCGGTGTGATCTACACCATCCCCTCACTACGCTCCTTCGCGTTCACGCTCTTTGCGGGTGCCGGTCTGCTGGTGGCCATCCTCGGCTTCGCCGCGCAGAAGGCCTTCGGCGACATCATCAGTGGCATCTTCATCGTCTCCTTCAAACCTTTCCGCGTTGGCGATGTGATCCAGGTGGGCCAGCAAGGTCTTTTCGGCACGGTGGAGGACATCAACCTACGGCACACCACCATCCTCACCTTCGAGAACCGACGCGTGGTCATCCCCAACGCCATCATCGGTGAGGAGCGCATCGTCAACAGCAGCATCAAGGAAGAGGCCACCTGCCAATTCGTGGAGATACCCGTTGCGGTGGGCGTGGACATCGACAAGGCGAAGCGGATCATCCAGCAGGAAAGCAAAGCCCACCCTTCACAATTCGACAAACGAACACCGGAGGAACGCGCCGCTGGTGAACCCGAGGTAGCCGTCCGTGTGGTGGAGATCAAGGATGGCGTGGTCACCCTTCGCGCCTACGTCTGGGCCTCCGATCCGGTAACGGCCAGGCTGATGCGCTATGACCTGAATGAGGCCATCCTGAAGCGCTTCTCCAACGAGCACATCGCTGTTGCCATACCGGTGCGTCACTTCCTGCAGCAACATCCCTTGGCAGAAGCAGCGCACACCGAGACCTTTCCTCCCGAAGAGCAAGGACCACACCCGTAGCACGAGCCAAGATCGACTACCATGAAAAAAGTGCGGACCCGTTCGGAAAAAGCAGGCTTGCCCCCGGGCTCTTTCGTCGGTGTCGATGATGGCTCCGGATCCAACACCACCATCCGCCTGTTCGAGTACAACGCGGAGAAGGTCGTGGAAAAGCAGCTCTCCACCATCGCAGGTTACATCGAGAATGAAAGCGGCTGCGAGAACGCGTGGATCGATATCGATGGGTTGAACAATGAGCAGCTCATGGTCGCCATCGGAGAACGCTTCAACCTGCATCCGCTGCTGATGGAGGATGTGCTCAACACCGATCACCGGCCCAAGGTGGAGGAGTATCAGGATACGCTCTTCGTGGTGGCCAAGATGCTCGGCCTGGACGAGGAGACCGGCGGTATCCACAGCGAACAGATCTGCTTCGTGCTGCGCAAAGGCCTGGTGATCTCCTTCCAGGAAAGACCTGGCGATGTGCTCGACCCGATCCGCGAACGTCTGAGAAAAGACACCGGCCGGGTGCGTCGCGCCGGCGCGGATTATTTGCTCTACGCCCTGCTCGATGTCATCGTGGACAACTACTTCCTCATCGTGGAAGACCTGGGCGAACGCATCGAAGCCCTGGAGCGCAAAGTGATGCTGAAACCCGGCAACGAAGACCTCCTGACCATCCAGGAACTACGGAGCCTACTCATCGGCGTGAACCGCTACGTGACACCCACGCGGGAACTCGCTGGTCGCCTCAACACTTTGCAGAGCCCGCTGATCGACAAGGCCACCCGGCGATACATCAACGACCTGCAGGACCACACGGTGTACATCGCGGAGACCATCAATACCGACCGCGAGATCCTGACCAGCCTGGAGAACACCTACCACGCAGGCCAGAACGCCCGCATGACCCAGGTGATGAAACTCCTGACGGTCATCAGCACCATCTTCATCCCACTCACCTTCATCGTGGGCATCTTCGGCATGAACTTCAAGCACATGCCGGAGCTCGAATGGCGTTACGGCTATCCCCTGGTGATGGGGTCCATGGCCATCATCGCCCTGATCATGCTGCTGTGGTTCCGGCGCAAGCGTTGGCTGTGATCCGGGACACGACGACGAACAACTCATGGTTTTCCGGTATTGTAGCTTCACCCACGCACCGGGCATTTTTGTGGCCGATGAGCGCGACACCCTATACCCTTCTTCTGGTCGATGACCAGTCGATCTTCCTGGACGGCATCGAAAGCCTGCTGGAACGCCTGCCGGAGGTGACGATCGTAGGCAAGGCGACCAATGGGAAGGACGCCGTGCGGTTGACGGTGGAGCTGAAACCCGATATCGTGCTGATGGACATCAACATGCCCGGCATGGACGGTATCGAGGCCACCAAACACATCCGCAAGGCCCACCCGGATACCCGCATCGTGGTGTTGAGCATGTACGGCCACCGCGAGTTCGTTCTGGAACTACTCGACAGCGGCGTGGGCGGATACCTACTGAAGACCACCGGTCGGGAAGAACTGCTCGAAGCCCTCCGTACGGTGGCCAACGGTCAGCAATACATCGCTACGGAACTGCGGGAGCTCGCGGCCAAGGCCGACAAGCACACCGACCGCGAGGGCGAAGTCGGCTACGGCGCCCTCACCAAGCGGGAGGTCCAGGTGGTGAAGCTCATCATGCAGGAACGCACCACCCAGGAGATCGCCGACCAACTCTTCCTCAGCACCGCCACGGTGGAGACCCACCGAAGGAACATTATGCATAAACTAGACGTGCGAAACACCGCCGGCCTCGTGAAGTATGCGATGGAACGGGGATGGGGCGCGTGAGGACCTACCACAAAAACGGATCAATAAAACCACACCGTCATGCCAGAATGGAAAATGCAGCTCGTTGAGCCCCCTGTTGGCAAGAACTACTTAGTTGTGATCTTCAGCCCAGAGGACTTTGTACCGGACCCCGCCTCACCTACAGGTGAAACAGGCAGCGGAAACGTCGTCAAGTTCTATTATAAATATCAGAAGGATGCTCCCGCGAGTGTGGAACTGTGGGACACTACCCTGACTCGCCTTGATCTTGAAGAAGCACCGAACTGGAACCTATATGCCGAAGCCGAGGGATTGTCCACACCTACAACTTTACCCCGGAAGCAAACGCAGAAGCTGGCCAACTCCGGAGGCTCCGATGGATCGGGCCAGGATGGTACTGGCAAGGTGAAAAAGTGGAAGCTGAACGGATCATGGGTGACTAGCCTTCGCTTCGATGATAAGCCGAAGGTCAAGTGGCCCGTCCCGCGTTGGAAGACGTTAAGGTTCCCTAAGAAATAGGTCTACTCGGCGATCACGGAAAACAACATGGGGCTTCAACCAACTTCAGCTTGGGAGGCCATGTGGCGGTTGGTCATCCCTTCATCTGCCTACCATCTCGCTTCGATCAAGACCTTTTCGCTGTTCTTGCTCTTCACGAACACCGCCTCTGCAACCGATTCAAAGCCAATATGGTCCAAGGCCGAAATAGAGCGTGTCTGTCTCAGGGCACTTCCTATTAGCGGATTCGTCCTAGTACCTGCTGATGGAGGTGGCTGGATGAAGTGTGAATGCCTGACACTTCGGAAAAAGTCGCAGACAGAGCTCGACTCCATGCGTGCAGCTCGGGACTCCGTGACGATGGACCGACTTAAGAAAAGAAAGGCCGTACCTGCTGAGTCGCCTGGAAAGATGGAACCCTTGCCGAGCCTGACCTTCAGAGATATCCCGTTCGTGTACAGCACCTTGGATGAAAGGATACAGTATCGATCATACATGGAGTGTGAAGAGGAAAGGCGTCTACTGCGCATCGTTGAGAACATCGGTCAACTTCCTGGTATAAGCTCCCAGTTGACAAGGAGGTTCCGGATCGGGGTGGATCCTAATATGACCGGACCAAGGATCGAGTTTCAGTCCGGTGCGGATCAGAACACGGTATTCATACCGAAAAGACTTCTGTATTCCCCACTTATGTCCGACGAGTTGCTTGTATTTCTCATCCTTCACGAATTGGGTCACGATCTAGGTGACCCCTTCGTCGGTCAGGAAACACCCGACGGCATGATACCCGAATTCATGGCGGATCGCTGGGCAGTTACCGAAGGACTACCCGCGTATTACAGCACAGACCTCGCCATCGCTTTGATCCCGATGATCGTGAGAGATTTCAAAGCTTACAGAGAATCGATGTACGATCCACTCACTGTCGAACGCTCCAGTTGTGACCCAGCACCGTACGATAGTTACCCTACACAGGACTGTAGACTACATGGCATCGCGAATGGTGTTTGGCCTGAAGTCGATCCTTTGGACCTTCTTCATGGATATCCTTCATATTGCTGGTCGCCTGCAGACGCCTGCGGATTCAGAGCACTGGAGATCACGAATCCGAATGATACGTTATGTTGCGAACAGAAGCCTTTCCCCATTTTCGTCTTCAACGAAGCATCTGTTTCATTCACACCTGAATGGCAGGCCTTGTTCGATGTGGAAAATATCATAGCGAACTACTGCTCGAACCAGATCAGATGCGGCCCGCTCTCTTCGCTCTCGAAAGATTGGTTGCGTAGTAATATTAAACGATACAATGCACGAGAGCGCTCGATCAAGCACCATTTCGATAAGGCTCGTTCAAAGATGGAGGGTGTCATGAATGGCATCGTGAACAAGTAGTTGCCATTCCATAATGAGCGGTTCAACTGCGCGCTTGGTATTGATGGCTTTGCTCGCGCTGTCAAGTCTGATGACAGCGGGTCAAGCAACCAGCTACGACCGGTTCTACAGCGCATTTGGGAAGAACGACCTTACTACGATCCGAGCGATCCGCAATGGACCCAATTCGATGTCCACCGACGCTTGGCTACGAGGTATTGCCGGGGCCACCTTGCACTTGCGCGCTGCGGAACTACCTGAATGTCTCGGCTTACTGGATTCACTAAGGCGTGTTACAGCGATCTCTGATCACCTAGCGCAGGGTTGGATAAGCAAATTACAAGCCGTGGCCCTGGATCGCATCGGTTCAAATGCCCTAGCATTGGAGGCCATCACGACCAGTCTTTCCTTCCATACCCGCGAACTTCATCCTCAAGAGTATACAGAGCAGCTCATCGTTCGTTCCGAGATATACCGTGGCCTCAATGAGCACGCCCTTGCATTGAGGGATATTCGTGAGGCTTCGCTTGTGGCGGACAGTATTGGTCATAACCGAGCCCATTGCATGATCGAACTCGGTCTTGGTAATATATGCTACGAGCGAGAGGAATACCAAAATGCTAGATCACACTTCGAGAAGTGCTTCGAAATAGCCCAGAAAGATGGATATCAACTGCTCGCCAAGAACGCTTTGAACAACCTGGGGCACGCTTCAATAATGACCGGTGATATTGAACTTGCCCGTCGCTGCTACACGAAGGTCTTAAGTGAGCAATCTACGTCCGACCCTTTGGAGCGATCCGATCTTCTGGACCAGCTAGGGTATGTGCTACGTGAAACTGGGGCTATCAATGAAGCTCTGGGCTTATTTGAGCGCTCACTGTTGCTTAAAGACACGATACATGACACCAAGGGCAGCTGCCGCGTACTTCTCCATATGGGTACTGCACTCTGGCTTGCCCACAAAAAGATGGAAGCGATCGAGACCCTGGACCATGCCGTACACCTGGCGCGTGCCGAAAGCGTTGGGCAGGTAGAGTTGGAGGGACTGTCGAGTTTGGCATATTACCGCTCCCTTCTTGGGCAATTTGAACTTGCCTATGCTGACAAGAATGCAGAAATGTGGCTGAATGATTCGCTTGTCAGGAGTCGCTATTCTGAGCAAGCAAGCATGAATAGGATCCTATTCGAGACCGAGCGCAAAGAACACAAGATCGCCACGCAGGATCAAGCCTTGAAATTCGCAGCGATCGAGTCTAGACAGAAGGTCTTGCAACGCAATGTCCTGGTAGCTTCAACGATACTCACTTTGATCATTGCCTTGCTTTTGTACCGTAGTCTACGTTCAAAACAACGTCTCGCAGCGAAGGAGAAGGAAATGCATCACCAACAGATCGACCAACTCCTCAGCCAGCAGGAGATGAAGAGCATCAATGCCATGCTCGAAGGCCAGGAACAGGAGCGCGCCAGGGTAAGCAAGGAATTGCACGATCATGTGGGCCACCTGCTCGGCACCATCAAGCACCAGCTGGGGCAATTGGAGGAACAGGTAGCTGATGTGAAGAGCGAGCAGACCGTGCAATACCGAAAGGTCACGGGACTTCTGGACAACGCCGCCGGTGCACTGCGCCGCATCAGCC
This sequence comes from Flavobacteriales bacterium, assembly GCA_016787995.1. GTDB lineage: Bacteria > Bacteroidota > Bacteroidia > Flavobacteriales_F > PHOS-HE28 > PHOS-HE28. The sequence continues at coordinate 24,478 of JAEUTB010000042.1, forward strand.
ACGACATGGCCGCGGCCACCCTCAACCGTTTCGGTCTGGAGAAAGCGCTGAAGGATCTGCGCGACACCATCCACATCAACGGCAGGTTGCAGGTGGAGCTGAACACCTTCGGACTGGAGAACCCATTGGAACGCGGGGTGGAGATCGCTGTTTACCGGATCATCCAGGAGGCGGTGAGCAACGTATTGAAGCATGCGCAGGCGAACGAAATGAGCATTGCGGTGACCCACGCGCCCGGTCGGATGAGCGTGCTGGTGAGCGATAACGGACAAGGCTTCGATACCGACAAGACATCCCACGGTGTCGGCTTGGCGAACATCCGCTCACGCGCGGCAGCGCTGGGCGCTCAGGTGCAGATCGACAGCACGCCTGGCAAGGGCACCACCGTGAACGTGGAGTGTCCGGTGGTGGAGTGACGTAGGTCGCAGGGCCACGGCGAAATCATGGTATAAGGGTATTGCCCACTTTCCTGGTTCGTCGCTGCTTCGCTTTACCGGAACAACTCCGGCCTAAACCCAACACCATGCGATCCCAAATACCTGTCGTGCTACTTGCGGCCCTCCAAAGCTGTTGCCCTGATCCATGCTCGAAATGTCCTTGTCCTGAAACACCTATACCGGTTCATGGCTGCGGTGTATCCGCACGAACACCCGGCCTTACCAGTGAGGTGGTCGTCGTGGACCCGCCGGAGGCTGTGACGCCTTCCGTGGCCGACCTCGGCATCTATCTACCAAAGACCAACGTGGAGGAAACGACCGACTCGCTCATCCTGAACACCTACATCTACAATGTCAATGGCAACAACTGCTCGGACAGCACCAACACGAAAGCGATCATCTCCCTGCCGCAGAACAGCACCGTGAAGAGCGTATACGCGACCGACCCGGATGATCACGCACTTACATGGACCCAGTGCAACGCGAACATCGAAGTCGAGCTCTCCTGGCTTTGTCCTGATACTGCACAGCCCCCCACCCGTATGGATCAGATCATCGTGGTCGTGGAGCGATCGAAGTTCCCGCATCCGCGTTGCCAGGCGGCATTCGGGGTTTTCGTGACCAGCGGCATGCCGGATCCCGTACCGGATAATAACCACTGGTGGTGGCGCACAACATGCGAGGGTTTGGATCCATCGGCACCGATGCGAAGTGGACAGGACTAAAGAATGCCTGAACAGTGAGAAGGGTCGGCTTGAACCGGCCCTTCCTCATTCGCCGATCTTCTGATCCACGATCGATCCCGGCGATCATGGCAAGGCCATTCCGGCTGGCAGGAACGAAAGTTCCAACCGCGAATAATCATGGTTTACCAGTATTGCCCATCGAACGGATCGGTCCTCTCTTCGCAGAGTAAGAAACAGCCAAAACCGAAACCCATGAAATACCTCATTCGATCATTGATCGTACTCGCTTTGGTCGCGGGTATAACGTCCGAAGGAATGGCTCAACTTTTCCGAAGTGCCAACAGCGGGAATTGGAACGCGATCGGAACCTGGCAGCAAAGTACCGATGGTGGTGCTTCTTGGGGGCCTGCAGCAGCCACTCCAACGAACGCTAGCGGTGAGATCACGGTACGTGCGCCGCATACGGTGACGGTGGCCGCTCCGGTGAACCTGGATGATGTGACGGTCGAAGCCGGGGGTACGGTGACCACAACCACCGGTGGTATAGCATGGGTGATCAACAATGGCACTTTCGGAGTACGCATCTTCGGGACCTTCAATGCGAACGCTGGTGGAGGAAGCTTCGGCTGCTGTGGTTCAGTGAGCGTGGAGAACGGCGGCGTGGTGAACATGAACAATGGTGGAGCCTTCTTCGGCCCGACCACGGTTCAAGTGGGTGGAACGGTCATTGGCAATACCCCCATCAACCTCGGAGGCGGGACGATCGTGAACCATGGCACTTGGACCATGACCGGCACCAATGGGATCACCTTGTCCGGAGGCGGTTCGTTGACCAATAACGGAACCATGGTCTGGAAGGGCGGCACCTTGAGCGGCACACTCACGAACAATGGCACCTTGACCTGGTCAGGCGGAACGATCACCAGCAGCCCATTGGGCGTTATCAATAACGGTGCCAGTGCCACCTTCATCTGCAACTGGAACACTGCCCAGAACGGTTCCATCAACAACCAAGGAACCTTTACCTGGAGCGCCGGTACCTTTCTTTCATTCACGGCGATCGGCACATTCCTGAACGCTCCGAGCGCGACCTTCAACATGGCCGGCAATGCTGGCTTCAACACCTTCTACCAAGCTGTAACGAACCAAGGCACCATCAACTTCTCCGTGGCCGGTTCATTGCTGGCCAATCCCGGCACCACATTGAACAACTCCGGCACCATCAATGTGAACGCCGGGACTTGGATATGGGGCCATCCAACATCGAATACCGGCAGCTTGAACATCGCCAATGGTGCCACCCTGGATATCAGCCAGTCCACGACCATCAGCGGTCCGGTGAGCAACGCGGGTACGCTCATGGGCTCCATCGCCTCCTTCACCGGCACGACCTTCACCAACAACGGCAGTGTAACGCTGACGAACCTACCCTTCAACGGTAGTGCCGCACAAACATTGACCGGCACTGGCAGTATCAGCAACCTAACGTTGAACAACACCAACGGTCTCACCCTGGGTGGAAGCCAGACGGTGACGGGAACCCTCACGCTCACCAACGGCCGCATCACGCTCGGTAACAATGACCTGGTACTGAGCAACACCAACCTGGCCGCTCTTGTCGGCGGCAACGCCACGAACCACATCGTCACCAATGGCACTGGCTCCTTCCGCAGGAACTTGCCTGTCAGCGGAGCAGACTACCCCTTCCCCATCGGTACGGGAGCGAGCTACCTGCCTGTGATACTTAGCAACACTAGTGGGCCACAAGAGCGTTTCGGCGCGCGGGTGCAGAACGATGTACATAGCGACTACAGCACGCCAGGCACACCAGCCGGCAACGTGGTGGGGAACGAACAAGTGGAACGCACTTGGGTGATCTCCGAGCAGACCGATGGCGGTAACCAGGCCACCTTGCAAGTGCAGTGGAACAGTACGGATGAAGGCGTCAACTTCGACCGCGCGAACAGTGCGCTGCATAGCTACAATGGCACCGATTGGGTGGCGCTGGCCTTGGGTGCCGCTGGAGGCAGCAACCCCTATACCCGCAGCGCATCGAACGTGGCCGTGTTCCGCGAGTTCACGGTAGCCGATGGGGAGAGCACCTTGCCCTTCGTGTGCAACAATGGACTTACACCTGGATCCCTGTGCAATGACAACGACGCCTGTACGATCAACGATGTGGTTACCGCCGGTTGCCAATGTGCAGGCACCTTCCAAGATGCCGACGGTGATGGCACTTGCGACCTGAACGACGGCTGCCCGAACGATCCCAACAAGACACTACCAGGCTCTTGCGGTTGCGGTGTAAGTGATGTCGATTCAGACAATGATGGAACCCTGGATTGCAACGACGCCTGTCCCTTGGACCCGAACAAGATCATCCCGGGTGATTGTGGCTGTGGTGTAAGTGACCTGGACAGTGATGATGATGGTACGGCCGATTGCAACGACGGCTGCCCGAACGATCCCTTGAAGATATCTCCCGGTGGCTGTGGATGTGGAACACCGGAGGTCGATACGAACAACGATGGGGCGTGTGATGGGAACAGTGCCTGCACTGCATTCATTGCACCCCATCTTAGTGGGATCCCGGACGCAGGACCAGCGATCACCATCGAGCCAGCATGTCCTCCATCCAACGTGGGGTTCGTCCTGATCAACATCTGCAGTGATGCCACTGGGATCTACAGGTTGTACGACGAAGTGACCGATGTCGTGGTGGACTTCGGTCAAATGAACGGCTGCGGAGCAACTGGCCATGGTTGCCCCGGTGGTGGTCTGAGCTGTCTATGGGAGTCCTGGCAACTCCCGGCAGGTCCATACAGCCTCAGGCTTTACAATGACCTATCCGGCTCACAACCCCTCGCATGCGCAAGGATCGACTTCACGGTACCCGGTGCTGGAGCGTGCTGCGGCGGCCTAGGTCCCGTTGGAACGCCTTGCGATGACGGCAACGCGTGCACCGTGAACGATTCGCTGAATACCAGTTGCCTTTGTGTGGGGGTGTTGCTGGATTCCGACAGTGACGGAACCTGCGATGCCGATGACGCCTGCCCCATGGACCCGAACAAAGTCGCCCCTGGCGCTTGTGGTTGCGGCGCACCAGACGTACCTCAGACATACTATGCAGATACCGATGAGGATGGCTTCGGCGATCCTAACAGCACGATCGCGGGATACACCTGCGATCAACCGACCGGTTACGTTCTTGACAACACCGACGATTGTCCCACCCTACCCGGCCGCGTCGGGGATAGTTGCAATGATGGCAATGCTGGGACCACTGGCGATGTGATCACCGCAGCCTGTGTATGCCTGGGCACCCCGATCGGCGATTGCACCAACTATACGCTCGAGTTGCAGAGCGGCGGCGGCATGGCGAACGCTGTGACCTACGAAGTGCTGGATGAGACCGGTGTAGCCACCATCCTCAGTGGGAACAACCCTGTACCATCGGATGGTGTCGGCACCCTGAACCTCTGTCTGCCCGACGGATGCTATCAGTTGCGCATCACGGATAGTGCTGGCGACGGCCTGCTCGGCTACATCCTTCGAGAAACAGGTCCCAATGCACGCCGTGTGATCGACAACGCGTTCAACATGAACGACGGAGTAAGCCAGATCAGCGCCGGAGGAGGCTTCTGTTTACCCTTGGGTGATGACCGCCTCATCTGGAGCAGCTGCGACAAGCTCGATTGGATCGACAACAAGTTCATCGTGGCAAGTTCCAATACGGCCGTATCCGCCCAGTTCGGTATTACCAATACCACCAGCGGCTATGAGTTCTGGTTCTTCGACCCCAACGGCGGCTTCAGCTTCCGCCGATTCCGGAGCCACGCCACCAGTGATGGTACAGGCAGCGGTGCAACAAGGGCCTGCCACTTCAAGGTGAATGGCTGGTTCAACACACCGAGCACTCCGCACTTGCCCGACAACGTACTGTTGAACGTGCGGATCCGTGGTCGGGTGGCCGGCAACAACCTACCATTCGGACCGGCCTGCCAGTTCATGCTGGACGCCGCGTTGGCCGCATGTCCACGGGTGAAGCTCCAGGATGATCCGTACAACGCGGCGGACTACAGCTGCGGCGTTTCGCGCAATTTCGGTGGAGGTAGCAGCGCCGCTAATCGGATCCATGCCGCACCACCACAACCGATACCCTCGGTGCCCAGCAACCTGGTGCGCTACCAATTCCGGTTCCGTATCCCCAGTGAAGGGATCTGCATCGTGCGGCCTCCCCAAACCAGCGCGCGCATGGTATTGAACTGGACCAATGGGGCTCCTTTGCAGTGCACCAAGACCTACGAGGTGGACGTGCGCGTGAGCTTGGACGGGGGTGCCTCCTGGTGCTTCGGTCCCGCTGGAAGCAGCGCGACGACAGCCTGCGCCGATACCGAGGATTGGGGCAAAGTATGTTTGGTCACTATCAACCCCTGCGCGGGGGTGAGCGGCGGAACGAATGCGATGATCGGTGGCACCAACGCGGATCCGATCGACCTTCTCCCCGATGAGCAACGTGTGGTGCTTTATCCGAACCCGAACCATGGCGACCAACTGTTCCTGGTCTTGAACGACCTTGAGAACGAAGTACACGTGGTCCACATGGACATTCTCGACCTAACCGGCAAACGTGTGATGACCCGCTCGATCCCGGTGCAGGCCCACGGAGCTGACGCGGGTGGTTCCGTGAACACCAACCTCACCTTGAGCGAAGACCTGAGCAGTGGGGTGTACATCGTTCACCTCTCCGTGGGTGATCGCGACCACATCGAGCGCTTGGTCATTCAACGGTAAGGAACCGACCAACGGAACGGGAGGAGGTCGTCCGGTAAGGGCGGCCTCTTCCTCTTTCCTCCCAACGGCGGTCAAGCCGGTAGAGCGGTCCATTTCTTTTCCCGGGACCTGCCGTACCGTTCCCTAAGGATCTACTTTTGCCCGCATGACCACGGCTTGGAATGATCTGCGGATGCACCTGCCCCCTTGCGGCTGCCAGGTGTCGTCCAACGTTCCTGTGGCCGGTCGCCCCCCCTTCCGCTGATGAACGCACGAAGCCTCTCCGTGACCCGGCTGCAGCAAGCCATCCACGCGCAAGGACTTCCGCTTCTTCCCCTTGATCCCCTATCCGGCATCCGCTGCTTCGGATCCGGGATGAAGCAACGTCCGCAACAGGAAGGCCCTCAATCGCTTCCCTACTACCCACACCTCCTTCCTTCGACCGAAGCATGAAGACCCGTTACGTCGACCTCATCGAACAGACCTTCGACTTCCCCAAGGACGAATTCAAGATCGATGATGATCAGCTCCTCTGGAACGACCTGCCTTTGGTGGAACTGCTCGAAAAGCACGGAACACCGCTGCGGATCAGCTACCTGCCCAAGATCGGTGAGAAGATCGACATGGCCCGGAACAGCTTCGCCAAGGCGATGAAGGAACATGAGTACAACGGCACGTACGAGTACTTCTACTGCACCAAGAGCAATCACTTCCACTATGTGATCGACAAGGTGCTGGACAAAGGGGTGAACCTGGAGACGAGCAGCGCGTACGATCTGGAGATGATCGAGCTGTTGATCGAACGCGGCCGGATCACCAAGGACAGCACCATCCTGTGCAATGGTTTCAAGGATGAGCGCTACATCAAAGGCATCGGTAGGCTCGCCAACCGGGGCTTCAACGTGGTGCCCATCATCGACAACATGGCCGAGATCTACCACCTCGACGAGGTGATCGAAGGCCATTGCGACATCGGCATCCGCATCGCCGCTGAAGAGGCGCCGAAGTTCGAGTTCTACACCAGCCGCCTGGGCATCGGCTCCAAGGACATCATCCCCTTCTATATGCGCAACATCAGCAAGCAGAAGAAATTCCGCTTGAAGCTGATGCACTTCTTCATCAACACGGGTATCACCGACACGGCCTACTACTGGAACGAGCTGGGCAAATGCGTGAACGTTTACTGCGACCTGTGGAAGCTGTGCCGCACGCTGGACACGCTGGACATCGGTGGTGGCCTGCCCATCAAGAACAGCCTCAACTTCAGTTTCGACACCGACTACATGATCGGCGAGATCGTGGGTCGCATCAAGGACATCTGCGAAGAGAACAAGGTGCACGAACCCAACATCTTCTCGGAGTTCGGCAGCTTCACCGTGAGCGACAGCGGTGCCACCTTCTTCAGCATCGTTCACCAGAAGAAGCAGAACGAAAAGGAACGGTGGAACATGATCGACGGCAGCTTCATGACCACGCTACCGGACACTTGGGCCATCAGCAAGCGGTTCATCATGCTGCCGGTGAACAATTGGAACGATGAGTATGAGCGCGTGTTCCTGGGCGGTATGACCTGTGATAGCGACGACTATTACAACAGCGAGCAGCACATCAACGCCATCTACCTGCCCAAGTACCGCGAAGACCGCAAGCAGTACATCGGTTACTTCAACACCGGCGCTTACCAGGATACCTTGGGCGGCTTCGGCGGCATCCAGCACTGCCTCATCCCGAAACCGAAACACGTGCTCATCGATCGCCTGCCGGATGGAACGCTGACGGACAAGGTCTTCGCCGAGCAGCAGAGCGCTGAACGGATGCTGCAACTGTTGGGCTATCTGCCCATGGAAGAGCCTGTGCGGAAGTGAGTTTCGAGTGATCCGTGGCCAGTAGCGAGTCTGCCGTCTCCTCGGTTCAAATGGAAGTTGCGCGGCAGACTCGCTACTGGCCACTCAAAACTCGCCCCTTGCATTTCTCCTCCGCTCTATCTTTCGCCCCCATTCCCTCCTGCCCTCAAGAAATGAGCAACCGACCGATCAGCAGCTTCATCGAGAAGCACTACCTGCACTTCAACGCCGCCGCACTGGTGGATGCCGCGAAGGGCTACAAGGAACACCTCGGCAAAGGCCGCAAGATGATGGTGACCCTCGCCGGTGCCATGAGCACGGCCGAATTGGGCAAGATCCTCGCCGAGATGATCCGCCAGGGCAAGGTGGACATCATCAGCTGCACCGGCGCCAACCTGGAGGAGGATGTGATGAACCTGGTGGCGCACGACCACTATGAGCGCGTACCGAACTACCGCGACCTGACCCCGCAACAGGAGCGCGATCTGTTGGACCGCGGCATGAACCGGGTAACGGACACCTGCATCCCCGAACACGAAGCCTTCCGCCGCCTGGAGAAACACGTGGTGGACCTGTGGACGGCCGACGATAAGAGCGGCAACCGCCGTTTCCCGCACGAGTACTTCTACGAGATGATCCGCAGCGGGGTGTTGAAGCAGTATTACCAGATCGATCCGAAGGACAGCTGGATGGTGGCCGCCGCCGAGCGCAACCTGCCGATCATCTGTCCCGGATGGGAGGATAGCACCCTGGGCAACATCTTCGCGGGCCACTGCCTGGTGGGCGATTGCAAGCCGGGCATGATGAAGAGCGGCATCGAATACATGATGTTCCTGGCCGAATGGTACACCAATAATTGCGGCGACGCCGGCATCGGCTTCTTCCAGATCGGGGGGGGCATCGCCGGTGATTTCCCCATCTGTGTGGTCCCCATGCTGCACCAGGACCTGCAGCGCGACAACATCCCCTTCTGGAGCTACTTCTGCCAGATCAGCGACAGCACCACCAGCTACGGCAGCTATAGCGGCGCCGTGCCCAATGAAAAGATCACTTGGGGAAAACTCGACATCGATACCCCGAAGTACATCATC
>JAEUTB010000048.1 GCA_016787995.1 Flavobacteriales bacterium
CCAGCAGCAAACGGACCTTGGCAGGTGATTCCATGGCTGCAAAGATGGCCCACGGCTACCTTTGGCACCCATCCCGCTCATGCGTTTCACCCCACAACATGCCCAGGCCGCCGATTCCATGCGGGCCAATACCCTCGTGGAGCACTTGGACATCCGCTTCAGCGTGGACCCCGAAGGCCGTTTGCAAGCCTCCATGCCCGTGGACCAGCGGACCCATCAGCCCATGGGACTGCTCCATGGTGGAGCCACCGCAGCATTGGCCGAAACACTGGGCAGCGTTGGCTCGGCCATGCTCATCGACCTGAAGACCCAGGGAACGGTGGGCATGGAGATCACCGCGAACCACTTGCGCGGGGTGAAGAGTGGCCGAGTGACCGCCACCGGCGAACTCGTTCACCAAGGCAGCAAGACCCACGTGTGGGATATCCGCGTGCACGATGAAGCGGGCAAACTCTGCGCGATCTGCAGGCTCACCAACATGATCATCGAACGCCGATGAGTTCAGAACCAGCCCTGCGCCTCGCGCTGCGCTACTGCATCAGTGAGCGCATCACTTTCGCGGCCTTTCGTTGCCCGGGCGGTGCGATCACCTTGTGGGCGCAGCAAACCCCCGAACTGGACCGCTGCGAGAGCGGTCTATGGTGGGAACTGAACGATGTGTTCCTCTTCTCCCCGTTCCGGACAGAGGCGCGCACACCGATGATCCGCTCCGATGTGGAACTCACCTTCGGTGATGCGGAACCCCATTGGCATCGGCTCATGGATTGTACAGGAGCCAGCGCCCCAACGGCCGCTCGGCCTCATGCGGGCACCACTCGGGAGGCGTACGAACGCGCGGTGGCCCAGGCACGAGAAGAATGCGTGACCGGACCGTTGGAAAAAGTAGTGATGTCCAGAACGGTCAACTTGCCTGTTGGTGCGGAGGAGGCAGGATCGCTCTTCGTTGAAGCGGTGAACGCACGCCCGGACGCATTCGTGGCGCTCCTCTCCTCCCCGGAACATGGGCTTTGGTTGGGTGCTTCGCCAGAGCGCCTGATCCTGGCCGAGAACGATAGCGTGCGCATCGAGGCCATCGCCGGTACCGCGCCGGTGGGCATCGCCCCGGCGGAGCCGTCCGGCTGGGGCGCGAAGGAGCGGCACGAGCAACGTGTGGTCACCAAGAGCATCACCGGTTCGTTGATCGACCTTGGTGCACGTACCATCACGGTGGATGGCCCCGATGTATTGACAGCCGGCCCCGTGGCTCATCTGCGAACCACCATCACGGCGACGTTGGAGAACCGGACGGTGGAGGAATTGGTGAACGCCATCCACCCGACACCGGCGGTGGGCGGGCTCCCTCCGGGGTTGGCTTTGGCACGCATCGAAGCGCTGGAAGATGGCGACCGTGAACTCTACGCGGGGTTCTGGGGACCCTGGAGCGCCGATGGTCGCATGGAACTGTTCGTGAACATCCGCTGCATGCGCGTGTTCCACGATCATGCCGTCATGCACGTGGGCGCCGGCATCACCAAGGGATCCGTTCCGGAACGGGAATGGGAAGAGACCGAATACAAGGCGGATAGCTGGCGCCAACTGATCCGAGTACCGAGCACAGCCTAGCAGACGACCTCGTCGATGACCACCAGTGATCATTTCGCCGCTGCCGAGCTTGCACGTCTCTGTGCCGCGAAGGGTGTGAAGCATGTCGTGATCAGTCCGGGAAGCCGCAGTGCCCCGCTGGTGATCGCCTTCAACGGACAGGAAGGGATCGAATGCCTGCAGGTGATCGATGAGCGCAGTGCGGCCTTCTTCGCGTTGGGCATGGCACAGCAGCTGCATGCACCGGTGGCACTGATCTGCACAAGTGGCAGTGCGGTGCTCAACTACGGCCCCGCCATCGCAGAAGCGTTCTACCAACGCATCCCGCTGCTGGTGATCACTGCGGACCGCCCCGAAGAATGGGTGGACCAAGGGGAAGGGCAGGCGATCCGACAACACGGTGTGCTCGCGCTGCATATGAAACGGAGCGTGCAGTTGCCACGCATCACCAGTGATGAGCTCGCCCGTTGGCATTGTGGCCGCTTGATCAACGAAGCCATCGACGAGACCCTCCTGCCGGTCCCGGGTCCGGTGCATGTGAACGTACCCTTCGCAGAACCGCTGTATGGCAAAACGGAAGAGCAGGGAAGCTCGCGCTTCATCGCCCCGGTGATGACCGAAGCCTTCATCCTACCCGACCACGCGCGTTGGCTGATCGGCCAACTCTCGGCCTGCAAGAAGGTGATGGTCCTGGCCGGACAGGGTGCATGGAGCGATGGCCTGCGCAAGCAACTGGTGCAGCTGGCCTCACTTCCGCAGGTGACCGTGCACACCGAGGCCACGAGCAACTTGGATGACCCGGCCTTCATCATCTGCATCGACCGGGTGATCGAAGGGGTGAACGACCGCAACGAGAAGGACCTGCGCCCCGACCTGCTGATCACCTTCGGTGGTGCAGTGGTGAGCAAACGCATCAAAACCCTCCTGCGCAAATGGAAGCCCGCGCAGCATTGGAACATCGATTCGGGGCAGCGACACTATGACACGTACCAAAGCCTCACGCACGACATCGCGGTGAGCCCCGAGATCTTCTTCGCGCAGCTCGCGCCTTCCGTGGTGCCCAACGAGAGCATCTACGGCGAAGTGTGGAAGATGATGGACGAAAGCATCCGCGGGAAACACAACCGCATCCTCGCGGCGGCGCCCTTCTGCGACCTCACTGTCTTCAACACTCTCAACGATCGCATTCCTGGTGATAGCGCGGTACACCTCGCCAACAGCACACCGGCCCGCTACGCGCAGCTCTTCGATCGTGTGCGTGGCCATAGATGGTTCAGCAACCGCGGCACCAGTGGTATCGACGGTTGCACCAGCACCGCCGTGGGCGCGGCTTTCGCGACCAAGCAGGTCACGACCTTGATCACCGGCGACACCGCCTTCTGCTACGACAGCAACGCGTTCTGGAACGACCACCTTTCGGCCGACCTGAAGGTGATCGTGATCGACAACGGTGGCGGCAACATCTTCCGCTATATCGAAGGTCCGGACCAAGACGCAGAACTGCTGCCGTGGTTCGAAGCGCCGCACGGCCGTAGCATCGAGCAACTAGTGAAGAGCTTCGACCTGCCCTACTACCACGCCAACGACCACGCTTCGCTGGAGAGCGGGCTGGACAAACTGTACACCGTTCACGAGAAAGCGGCGGTGCTGCACATCACCACGGATGCACTCACTTCACCCCAAGTGCTCCGCAACTACTTCACCCAACTCCGCTCGACATGACCGTTGCGCATCCGTTGCTTTCGTCGCGTCGTTGCGGTTAACCTACACCCCATGAGTTCCCGCAATTGGACCACCATCAAGGAATACACGGACATCAGGTTCGAGTTCTTCGAAGGCATCGCTAAGATCACCATCAACCGGCCTGAAGTGTACAATGCCTTCCGACCGGACACGAACAAGGAGATGATCGATGCCATGGACATCGCCCGGGAGGACCCCGCGATCGGCGTGGTCGTGCTCACCGGCGCTGGTGACAAGGCCTTCTGCAGCGGCGGCGACCAGAACGTGAAAGGGCGTGGTGGGTACATCGGTACCGATGGCATCCCGCGTCTGAACGTGCTCGACCTCCACAAGCGCATCCGCGAACTACCCAAGCCCGTGGTGGCCATGGTGAACGGCTATGCCATCGGTGGCGGCCATGTGTTGCACGTGGTCTGCGACCTCACCATCGCTGCGGATCATGCGCGTTTCGGACAGACCGGACCCAAGGTGGGCAGCTTCGATGCGGGCTTCGGCAGCAACTATCTGGCCCGCCATGTAGGCCAGAAGAAGGCGCGTGAGATCTGGTTCCTCTGCCTGCAATACAGCGCCAAAGAAGCCGAAGACATGGGCATGGTGAACAAGGTGGTGCCCTTGAGCGAACTGGAAGACACCACCGTGGAATGGTGCAAGATCATGATGCAACGCAGCCCGCTCGCCCTGCGCATGATCAAGCGCGGCTTGAACGCCGAATTGGACGGTCAGCGCGGGTTAATGGAATTCGCCGGCGACGCCACGTTGATGTACTACCTGATGGACGAGGCGCAGGAAGGGCGCAATGCGTTCCTGGAGAAACGGGCGCCGGATTTCCAGAAGTTCCCGAAATTCCCGTGAGAGCGTTTTAACCGCAGCGGTGCGCTGAATGCCCCCCTGGTGAGCGCCCCCTCCGGCTACGCTAATCGCAAGCCTTTGATGCCCTTGAAGTGTTTCGTATTCAAGGTCAGCAGAGGCACATCATGAGCGATAGCGGTGGCAGCGATGAGATGATCCGCCAAGTGGACTTGACGTTGAGGTGAAATGGATGAAAGGATCGCCCTGAACCTGACAGAGACCTCCATCGTGAAAGGAAGCACATGGAACTTAGTGGTAAGCTCCAGATAGTTCCTATCGAACTCGGCCCTATCGCGGGAACCTGCAAGTATCTCTGCAAGGATCACATCGCAGACAACAGGTCGGAGGTCAACGATCCGTTCAGATGCTTTGAAAGCAGCCGATTGCCTGCGCATGCGTCCAACCAGGATGCTCGTATCGATCAGGACCGCTTCCATGCCTTCGCTCGAAGCTCCTCTGCGGTGATATCACGGTCTTCCCAAATTCCATCCAGACCTGCGAACGGATCCTTCTCTTTGGCCGCCTCGCACTCCAACAACTCGACCACCAAGGCGGAAATGCTCTTCTTCCTCCGCTTGCTGAGCATGGTGGCGGTCTTCTTGAACTTGGGTGGTACCGAAAGGGTGAGCTTGACCGTCATGGCGCACACGTATTCATGGTGTGAAGTTACGTGATCTTCATTCCTTTGCACAGTACGGTATGAAACACTGGTTGCAGGCTTTTCGGTTGAGAACGCTGCCGTTGGCGGTGAGTAGCATCATCGTGGGCAGTGCATTGGCGTTGATCATTGAAGGACATGTGGAGGGCGCCGATGCTCGTGGCATCGTAGTCGTGCTCGCTCTGCTGACAGCCATCTTCCTTCAAGTCCTGAGCAACTTGGCCAACGACCTCGGCGACCATCAACATGGTACGGATAACGCGGATCGTGTGGGACCTCAACGGGCGGTACAGAGCGGCGCAATATCAGCGGCCCAGATGAAACGAGCGATGATCATCTGCGGTCTGCTCGCCTTCGTGAGCGGATGTACATTGATCACGGTGGCGCTCGGTTTCACGACGAAAACCTTGCTGTTCCTGACCATTGGACTGCTCGCCATCGGCGCTGCGGTGAAGTACACCTTCGGTAAGAACCCATACGGTTATGCAGGGCTGGGGGACATCAGTGTGTTCCTCTTCTTCGGCATCGTCGGGGTGTGTGGCACGTTCTATTTGCATGTGTGCGGCATGGCCTTGCCCGTACTTCTACCTGCCATCGGACTGGGGCTCTTGAGCGCCGGGGTGCTCAACGTGAACAACATGCGCGATATCGCGAACGATGCGGCCAGCGGGAAAAGAACCCTTGTCGTGCGCATGGGATCAACGAACGCGCGGATCTACCACACCGTGCTCGTCATTGGTGGCCTCCTCGGGCTGGTCGGCTTCACCTTGATGGCGGATCTGGGGTGGACGATGTGGTTATTCCTGCTCGTACTACCTGGCTTCTTCATCCACCTGAGGCGGGTATGGACCACCGCAGAACCGCGTGACCTCGACCCGCAACTGAAGGTGCTGGCAATGGGCACATTCGTCACCGCATTGCTGTTCTCGCTAGGTATTATCCTTGCTGTATGATCGCCGCGCGCTGGATCGAGCATATCCTGCAACCCCGTTTCGAGCTGGGCACCTCCAAGGGCACGATCAACGCCCGTACCGTGTGGTACCTGCTAGCTTGGGATACCGACAGGCCTGAAGTCATAGGGATCGGAGAGGCAGCGCCCTTTCCCGGCCACAGCAAGGAGTTCCCGGCGGATGTGCGCACGAAGTTGATCGAACTGTGCGCGGACACCCACGACTGGCAGCGCCGTCTCACCACCGACCTGTTGGATGTGCCCAGCGTGCGCTTCGCAGTGGAACAATGCCTTCGCGATCTGGAAGTGAGCGGAACGAAGCAGCTTTTCCCGTCGCCTTTCCTCCTGGGGCATCTGCACATCCCGATCAATGGCCTGGTGTGGATGGGTGATACGGCCACGATGAAGCAACGGATCCGGGAGCAGATCGACAAAGGCTTCACCACAGTGAAGATGAAGATCGGCGCTTCCGGCGTGCACCGGAACGGGATCGACGATGAATTGGAACTACTCGCTGCGGTCCGTCGGGAATTCGGCCCCAACGACATCACACTACGCGTGGATGCCAATGGCGCCTTTGGCGCGCATGAAGTAATGAACGTGCTCCAACGGCTGGCCGACCTACAGGTGCACAGCATTGAACAGCCCGTCCATGCCGGCTTGTACGAGGTGATGGCCGAACTCTGTGAGCGGACACCGGTCCCCATCGCGTTGGACGAGGACCTCATCGGGCTGAACACACGAGATGCGAAGGTGGATCTGCTGGAAAACGTGAAGCCGCAGTACGTCGTGATCAAACCGAGCCTCGTCGGCGGTTGGGCGGCCACACAAGAATGGATCGACCTCGCCAAGGCACGTCATATCGGTTGGTGGATCACTTCGGCCTTGGAAAGCAGCATCGGTTTGAATGCCATTGCGCAATACACCGCGACGCTTGGCGTGACGATGCCGCAAGGCCTGGGTACGGGCAGTGTTTACGACAACAACATCAACTCTCCCCTGCTCGCGGAGCGCGGCGTGCTCCGCTACCGACCGGAAGTAGCGTGGGATCTTGACCTCTTCGCCGAATGAACGACCTGCGCCATGCGTTCGATCGGCTCATCCTGGATGGTGAACGGTTCACGCGTGCCGAAGCCATCGAACGTTTCTCGGCATTGACCGGTACCGGCTCCGAGGATCGTCCATGGGCCAATGCTGTGGTGATGACCTTGAAGGATCTTGGCGACGCAGCGGGACTGCAGGCCATGTCGAGTGGCACGACCGGTCCACCGAAGCGGTTCACCATCCCCCACGCGGACCTGCTCGCGAGCGCACGCCTCACCGCCGCCACCTTCGGGCTGCATGCCGGTGATCGTGCGCTGCATTGCCTGCCAAGCGATTTCGTGGCGGGCAAACTGATGCTGGTGCGTGCTGCTGTGCTCGGTTTGGATCTACACGTGATCGATCCGCGGGGCAGCGTGCTGGAACACTTGAGGACACACGACCGCTTCCGGTTCGCGGCCATGGTGCCGCTGCAGTTGCAACGTGCCTTGAAGGAGGACCGAGCCCGCGTGGAAGAACAGTTCGAGACGATCCTGCTCGGGGGTGGGCCCGTGAGCCAGTCGCTGATCGATGCGGTGCAGGGGCTGCGAACAACGGTACACATCGGCTACGGCAGCACCGAAACGGTGACGCATGTGGCCCTGCGTACCTTGAACGGAATGCAGCGGAGCGAGGCGTTCGGCGCGTTGGGTGAGGTGACCTTCGGACGTGATCCACGCGGATGCTTAGTGGTCTACACGCCGCACTTGACCACATCCCAACACGTGACGAATGATCTGGTGGAACTGCTTGACGACACCCACTTCCACTGGCTCGGGCGCTTCGACAATGTGATCCTGAGCGGGGGAAAGAAGATCTTCCCCGAGCAGTTGGAAGCGAAGACCACAGGGGTGATCCCCTATCCCCACTACTTCACCTCCACACCGGACGAACGCCTGGGACAAGCCGTATTGCTCGTCTTGGAATGCCCGAAACCCGAAGCGGAGGTGATGAGCGAGGTGATGCCCATGCTGATGAACGTGTTGCTTCCGCACGAACTGCCACGAAAAGTGCGCACCGTGCCGACCTTCGAGAGGACCTCCGGCGGTAAAGTGATCCGAATACTCAGATGAGCTGGTTCTTCGCCCTGCTCCTCTTCTACGCATTCGTCTTCGTGCTCGTGGTATGGCCCATCCACTGGATGTGGCACAACTTCACGCAGGACAGCGAATACGACAAGCGCTTCTATCGCCAGCGTTCCTATTGGAAGCTCTACTTCTGGGTCTTCGGCACCGCCATGCTCATCACCTTCGGGTTGAACATCCTGCGCGGCTTGTAGGAGCGGTTCCTATTTCATGTTGTTCACCGCCTCCTTGTCCAACGGCTCATCCTCATCGCCTTCCATCGGTTTGGTCACGCTATAGGCGCGCCATTTGTCCAACACCGCCTGCATGTCTGCTGGCAGCGCACTCTCGAAGTGCATGCGCTTGCCGGTGATCGGGTGATCGATGTCCAGTGTACGTGCGTGCAGCGCCTGTCGTGGCAGCACCTTGAAGCAGTTCTCCACGAACTGTCGGTATTTGGTGAAGGTGGTCCCCTTCAGCACCCGATCGCCACCATAGGCCGCATCGTTGAAGAGCGGATGACCGATCCACTGCATGTGGACACGGATCTGGTGCGTTCGTCCTGTTTCCAATTTGCACTCCACCAAGGTGATGTACCGGAAACGCTCCAGTACCTTCCACCGGGTGAGCGCGGGCTTCCCTTGGTCGCCATCCGGATACACGAACTGCACTGTGCGATCCTTCACACTACGACCGATGTGTCCTTCGATCACACCCTCATCATCAGCGAAGTCACCCCAGACAAGCGCGTTGTAGCGCCGGTCGCTCGTACGGTCGAAGAACTGACGGGCCAGATGCGTGAGCGCTTCCTCCGTCTTGCCGATCACCATCACCCCACTGGTGTCCTTATCCAACCGATGCACCAGACCTGGACGCGGGATCTCCGCACCAGGCGTGCTCGGTAATTTCCCGAAGTGGAACAGCAGCGCATTCACGAGCGTGCCTGTCCAATTCCCGTGGCCGGGATGCACGACCAAGCCCGCTTGCTTGTTGATCACCAGGATGTGGTCATCCTCATACAGCACTTCAAGCGGGATGTCCTCAGGCTGGATCTCCACTTCGCGCTGCGGGTAGGGCAGCACGATGCTGATCTCGTCCCCAGGCTTCACCTTCTGGCTCGGCTTTGCGGCTTTGCCATTCACGAGCACGTTGCCCGCTTTGGCAGCGACCTGGATGCGGTTGCGCGAGGTGTTCGCCAGCCGGTCGAACAGGAATTTATCCAATCGGATCAGCGACTGCTTGGGGTCGCAAACGATGCGGTGGTGCTCGTAGAGCTCCTGCTCTTCACCGGCGATGTCGAGCTCCTGGTCCATCAGTGCTGGACCATCAAGCGCCCTTGTGCTTGAACGATGCCTTGAGCGTTGGACACACGTAGAACGTAGAGACCATTGGCGATGCCAGCGGTGCTGAAGGTGTTGGTGCCGTTCAAGCGTTCGCTCCAGACCGAACGGCCCGTTGCATCGATGCATTCGATCGAACCGTTCACCGGCATTCCAGCTTCCATCGCGAAACGCACCACATCCGTCGCAGGGTTCGGGAAAACGGTGAGGCCATCCGGTCCAGGCGCGATCTCGTCCACGGAAGCCCACGGATCCACCTCGGAGATCATCACGGGTCGCATCATCAATGATCCACTGAATCTGCTGTTCTGGAAGCTACCGCTCGTCTTGTAGAAGATCTTCGTTCGGTTGTTGCGGTTGCGATCGAAGCCCAGGTTCATCTTCACCGCATTGGTCTGCACCCAGCCGATGTAGATGGTGCCTTCCACTCGAATGGCACTATCCAGCGGATACTCCACGTATTTGTCGATGCCATCCAGCCGGTACTCCGGAGAGGAGAAAGAGAAGTTCTGGTGCTGGATCACCTCAGGGGATAGGCTTGTCCAAACGGTGAGCAGGAAAGAGCCCTGGTCCGGCGCAGCATCGGGTGGCTGGTTGGCCATAGGGTTGAAGTAGATCCGTATGGCGCGCAAGGAGTCGGCCTCGATCAGGTCATACCGGTAAGCGAGCTTCGCACCTGCCGTACTCAGGCTATACCCCATTTCTGCGGTGCCATCATCGTACGCATAGTAGTTGCTCAACTCCTGCCGCAGCCGCATGGTGTCGTTGTACTGGTTGATGTCCGGCGTGGCTTGGGCCAGGAAACGGACATCCCAGAAGGCTGCATCCGTGGAAGGCGTATTGTCGTAAACGAAGTTGTTGGGCGCCGCGTTGATCGGATGCACCGTACTGATGATGGATGCCGCGTTGTTGTTGGGACTAACGCCATTCACGAAGTTGGAGAAGGTCCCACCATCCTCGTTCTGCGCCGTCATGCCGTACTGGATCAGCCGGTCGTTGATGTCAAGGTTGCGGATACGTTCCGACACCTGCAACGCCATGGCCGATGCGGGCGCTGCCTGGAAGGCATCGAACGGAATGGACGTGTAGGTCTGGAGGATGCTCGCTTCGGGATAGAGGTAGGCCACATCCACGATGCGCGTATCGTCGAAGGCGCGTTGGCGGCCAAGCCGCACATAGTCCAGATGCCAGTGGTCGAACGAGCCGCTCAACGATGCATAATTCACGAAGCGGAATTGGAACCCTTCTTTGAGGAAACGCTCCTGTGTGATGGGCACGAGCACCTGCTCGAAAGGCGCCTGATCCACATAGGGAATGCCCCAGACCCGGTACCACGACTGTTCCAGTGGAGCGTAGAATTCGAGCAGCAGGCTATCCCCGATCTGCGGGAACGTATCGCCACTGAGTCCTTTGGCTTGGTAGAAGAAACTCAGGTAGATCGAATCGCTCGCCGGATACTCGAGGTCGATGGGAACGGACGTCAGGTCATCCGCCCGGCCATAGGCGGTATAGTTGGCGAAGTCGTAGGGATAACCCGTCCGCGAAAGCCCATCGAAGGTGGCCACTCCGATGGTGGGCGGATCCAGCGGATAGGTGCCGTTGATGTACACGTCATCATCCTGCCAAAGGATCAATGGAGTGGGCACATCGTTCATCAGGTAGGTCCCACCCGCAGGTGCCACATCGAACACGAGGAGGGAATCCTGCACCAGATCGGGGCTTTGCACGAACAAGGTGTCGGGCGGTGGCGCAGTGAGCGAATCGCGTATGGAATAAGCAGGCCAGGCCTCCACGATGGATGATGTGGGCGGGAACACCGAGATATCGCGCACGGTGACCAGCACGCTTGGCAAGGGTGTCCGGGTGGTCACCGGGGGATCGCTGGCATCGATCACCGTGCGGAACGTCGTATCCAGCATGAAGCGCATATCCGGTTCCGATACACCATCCACTTCGAGGTGGTACACGGTGTTCTGCAAGGTGACGTCGGCATCGCCTTCGCGTGCGTTCAATTTGCGTGTGCGATCCACCGAGAAGTCGTCCATCAGCGGCAGGTCAAGCATCTCGTACTGGTAGTTGAAGTAGCGGTTCACGCCATCCTCGGTCTTGGTCCGGATCTCGGCCGAAGGACGGGCCGACAGCGCGTTCAGCACCTCGCCCTGCGGCCACGCGAGCAGCGCCGTGGTCATGCTCCAGACCACCAACATCAATCTATATCCCATCATCAAGCGTATCAGTCCCGGAGTATCGAGTAGGGTCGTTCCAGCCGTCGCTCGGCCGTAGTCCTGTGGTATCGGCGGTGAGCCAGATGTCGATGGCGCTACCCAACGCGATGCGGTTGTTCGAACTTGCCATGGGTGATTGCCGGTGTACCCTCGCCAACGTGGAATCGGCTGTGGTATTGCAATTGGCACACTCCACCACCACCCCCAAATTGAGCGAGGCCATGTTCAGCACCATCTGCACCTCGGCGTTGGTCAACCCGACAAGGTCCGGCACGGGTACCCTTTCGCCACTTTCACCACTGCCCAGGACCAAGGTGATGGACTCGCCGCGGCGTATCCGTGAGCCTTCGGGTAGCGCCTCGCCCTTGTACAATTGGGCGATGACACAATCCACGCACGGATCCGGTTTGTACTGGAGTTCCTTCACCTTCAATCCGATGATATCGAGCACCGAGATGGCCTGGCGCTTGGAAAGATCCACCAGCCTGGGCATGTCGATCATCTTCGGCTGGCTGGCGTTGATCACCAGGTACACTTTGCGCCCTGGCTTAACCTCCAGCCCCGCATCCGGATCCTGATCCACGATACTTCCCTTGGGCAGCTCGTCGGAATAGACCGAATCCACCACCATGGCGCGCAGTTCGCGGCTGGTGAGCATGGTGGTGGCCTCTTCCATGGCCATCCCTTTCAGATCCGGCACCCGGGCGGTGCTGCCATGCAGCGTGTACGTGCGCAACCACAGCCATCCGCCGAACAGAACAGCGGCCAAGGCGACCACGGGTGCGAGGATGGAGAGAAGGCGCTTGGGCATTTCGGAACCGCGCTGGGCGAGGCGGCGCCAAAGATAGACGGACTGGCGGGCGGCGGTTCCACAGGGCAACGTTCACAGTTCGACGACCCGGCACCATCGGATCAGCGCCGGTCCGGTCCAGCTTTGCGAGCATCCCCACTCCACATGGCACGTCCCCTCATCGCGGTGTTCCGCGGCGGCTACACCGGCGAATCCGTCATCAGCATGCAAAGCGCCCGCACCATGATGGAGGCGATCGACGGAACGGCTTTCGAAGCGGTCTACATCACCGTAAGTCGCGATGCCTGGACTTGTGAACGAGCGGATGGCACACCCGTGCCCTTCGACCGGGCCTTGCTCACCGCCGATCGTGGTACAGGTCATGAGCGTTTCGCGGCTGCGCTGATCGCCATCCACGGCACACCCGGGGAGGACGGCAAATTGCAAGGGTACCTGGACATGCTTAACGTGCCTTACCAGACCGGCGGAGTGCTGGCCATGGCGCTCACGATGAGCAAATTCAGCACCACCAGCTTGTTAAGACAGATGGGTTTCCATGTGGCCCCTTCGGTACTGCTGCGCACACGCGATGCGGACACCGAAGCACACGTGCTCCAGGTGGTCGGCCTGCCGTGTTTCGTGAAACCCGATGGCAGCGGAAGCAGCTTGGGCATCAGCAAGGTGAAGACGGCTTCGGAGCTGCCGGCCGCGCTGGACAAGGCGTTCGCGGAAGATGCAAGCGTGATGTGCGAAGGGTTCGCACGCGGCCGGGAACTCACCTGCGGCGTCCTCCGCCTGAATGGAGCGGTACAGGCGCTTCCCGTGTGCGAGATCCGCACCAGCAGTGAGTTCTTCGACTACCACGCCAAGTACCATGCGGCCGATACGCAGGAGATCATACCCGCTCCCATCCCTGATCGCGTAAAACACATCGTTCAGGAGCGCTCCGTGGCCATCTACACCGCGCTGAAATGCGCTGGCATGGTGCGCGTGGACCACATTTGGAGCGACCCTGGGGAGACCGAACAGGATGTGGTGACCATCGAAGTGAACACGACCCCCGGGTTCAGCCCGGCGAGCATCTACCCCAAGATGTTGGAGGTTGCAGGGATCGGCGTGGCGGGTGCGATCAACGGTCTGGTGGCCGCCATGCTTCAGCCGAAATAGCGCTCCAGGAAACCCAACAAGCGGGCCACCGCACGACCCCGATGGCTGATGGCGTTCTTCTCAGCCTTCCCCATCTCCGCGAAGGTGAGCGCGCTCCCTTCCGGCATGAAGATGGGATCGTAACCGAAGCCTGCGGAGCCACACGCCGCGCTGGTGATGACGCCTTGGACCTCCCCCTCGAAGATCCGCTCACCGTGCGCATCGACGAAGGCGAGCACCGTGCGGAAGCGGGCCCGCCGATCCGCAACGCCGTCCAGGGCCCGAAGCAATTTGGTCATGTTCAACGCTGCATCACGCTCTTCTCCGGCATACCTGGCGGAATACACCCCAGGGGCCCCATCGAGCGCTTCAACCTCAAGGCCTGTATCGTCCGCCACACAAGGAAGGCCGCAGCGCTCAAAGGCATAGCGCGCCTTTTGCAAGGCGTTGGCCTCAAGGGTCGAGCCGGTCTCGGGAAGATCGGAAGGCAGGCCCACATCCGCCAGTGAAAGCAGCTCCACCGTATCCGGTAGCAAGGCCTTCAATTCGGCCTGTTTACCTGGGTTGCCAGTGCACAGGACCAACCGACCCGGGGCCTTATCCTTTCCACTTCGCATCATGAGTCATGTGATATCCGGGTTCACCGGGCGCCCACCTGATATGGACCGATCGGTGAAGGCCAATGTGATGCACAAAAGCGCCAGAACGTGTACCGGAACCGTATACCTGGATTGGATCACCATGGGGATGTGTACGAGCCAGACGTAAAGGATCATGTAGAGGAGATACCGGCGGGCGACCCATTGCTTCCGGTCGCGGACCACCGAAATGAACAAGAAAGTCAGCCCCACTCCGAAACTGATGAAGGTGATGGCGAATGGCACCAGCAGTTTCATCCACGCAACAAGACCCTGCGGCCGTCCCACTTGCGGGAACGAACCCGGAGTCGGCTTATAGATGATCCGCTCCATGGGTAAATTGATGTTCGTGACCCACAGCCGGACCGCCGTATAAAGACGGGTGGCCAGATAATAGAACGGTTCAGCCTTGATCATGGCCCTGTTCTCTTCCGCGATCGCGCGGTCCAACGCGATGGTATATCCTGGCGACCGAGCCGCGAAACGCTGCGGGTCCGCCATCATCCGGGGCACTTGCTCAACATCCTCCACCGTCCTGAACGGATCAGCGTTGGCATCGATCCTGCGCCACTGGTCCTGATATCTTCCATAGTACACCGCCGCTGCACTGTCACCCACCCAAGGTATGAACTCACGGCCGAACATGCTGTGTTGGAAGTAGTGCATGGTGCCATAGCCCGGTAGCCGCAATTGCCAGATGCCCATGTTCGAGATCACCGCACTGCCTGATAGTGGCACGGGTTTCCATACACCGTGATGCACGTGGTTCCAGTACGCGAAAGGGACCGGTCCAAGCATGGCCACGGCAACGAGTACGAACGCATGGGACCGCAGACTTGACCACCGTTCAGCGCCGCGGGCTACCAGCAGATCGGCCACCAGCACGAACAAGGGGAACAACAGCATGACGGGTCGGACCCAGAAGGCCAGCGCCAAAAGTGCGACCCGTAGTGCGAGGTCCCTGGCACCAGCACCCCTGACCGTATACGACAACGCGATGGCGGTACAGAGAAAGGACATGAGCACTTCAGGGAACACCTGGCCCACGTAATGCAGCAGTTGCAGTTGAGGCAACATGGCCAACAGGAAGACGTTGCTCTTGACGGTTCCATTGGTCTGTTCACGGAGGTACCGCAAGACCAGGAGTAAGGTGATCAGGTGGATCAGTGCCTGTGCGATGAAGATGATCGTGACGCGGGTGGAGATCCGCCGCAGCGACCAGACGAATGCAGGGTAACCGTGCGTGCGGTGGGTGTCGACGGGAGCCGGGTCGTAGCGATCCGCCCAAACGGAGAACCCACCGTGATCCATGCTTTCAGCGAGGGCCACATAGGTGGGTTCGTCCGCTGATGGCACATGGGGCATGAGCAACACGGCCAACAGCATGAGCACATGCACTGCGATGAGAACGACCGTAAGACGGCCGCTCTGCAACCAGACGAGCAAGTGATGGACCCGTTGCATGCGAAGCGAATTAACGTGATCGACCGGAACCAAGCCCGCACAACACGGCCATGAACATGGGCTTATCAATTCCCCCCCGGAGGGATCGACCGCAACGCCTCATCCACCGTGGAACGGGCTGAAGCTACCAGGGTGGTGCGCACGGCATACTGGGGTTTGCCCCGTTGCATCAGATACAACCGGCCGAGGTACTCACCGATGAGGCCGAGGGTGAGCAGTTGTATGCCAGCGAACACCAACACCACGGAAACGATGGATGCCCAGCCCTGCGGGGTGTCACTGAAGAAGCGCTCGAAAATGGCGAACAGTGCCATGCCGAAACCGACGATGCTGAAGAGCGCTCCGATGAAACTGCTGATGCGGAGCGGCATGACCGAGAAGTTCACGAACATCATCAGCCAATGGCGGACCAGCTTGCGGAGGGTGTATCCACTGGAACCTTCCGTGCGTGGCAAGTGCATCACCGTGATCCGCCCGATGCGTCTGGTGTTCTCCAGGATCAAGCCGTCGATGTACGGATAAGGACCCGTGTAGGCGATGATACGGTCACGCAGAAAGCGGTTCACACATCGAAAACTGGATAGGTACAGGCCTTTCGGCTTGTCGATCATGAAACGCGCCACCGCATCGTTGAAGCGGCTGCCCAGATTGCGGAACCACGAATGTCGCTTGCGTTCGTACCGGGTATACACCACATCGAGCTCCGGATGGGCCAAGGCATGTTGGAACACCTTCACCACTTCCGAGGGCGGGTTCTGGAAATCGTCGTCGATGTTGATGATGTAGGCACCACTTGCAGCGGCATAGCCGGCCATCACCGCGTTGTGTTCTCCGAAGTTGCGCGCCAGGTCGATGGCCACCACCGGCATCGGGGCCTTGGCGCATATCCGTTGGATCACCTCCCATGAATCGTCCACGCTGCAGTCGTTCACCAGTACCACCTCCACCCCGCCGTCGATCCGTATCGCGGCTAATTCGTACACCAAGCGCTCGATGGAGCGGGCGCCGTTGTAGACGGGTATGACGATGGACAGCATCATGGCCTTAGCGGCTTATAGGCCACCACGAACGCCGATCCACCGAACGGCAACGGCAGCCCAGCCTTGAGCAGACGTGCCTCCAAGGACATGCACCCCTTGAAGATCCTGTTCGCAAAGGGGTTGAACGGGGTCACATCACTGGCCTCCGGGGCGGGAAGGAGCTTGCGGCGGATGACCATGAGCGGGAACAACACGGTGTTCCAATAGGATGCGAAGATGGGCTGAAAGCCTTGTTGACGCAAGAGGTGGACCACCTCACGCCGGGTGAACCGACGCACCTGGCCAACGGCGCGGTCGTGGTAGGACAGCATCCATTGATAGGCCGCCAGGTTGATCACCGCAAGGCCACCCGGGCGAAGGACCCGATAGAAGTGGGCCATGGCCGCATCCACATCGATGCGGTAGCCAAGCACGTCCGCACTAACCACCACATCGAAAGCGCCCTCTGCGAAGGGTAAGTCATCCACCGAACCCACCACTACCTGCGCCCCTGTCTTCGACCGGGTGAACGCGCAGGCTTGCTCTGCGATGTCCAAGCCATGTAAGCGGGCATCCGGGAAAGCTCGCGCAATGGCCTTGAGGTTACCGCCCGTACCGCAACCGGCGTCCAGTACGTCATTCACCTTCCCACCGTGTGCTCTGATGGCGTTCACCACGTGGGAATGCAGCCCATGGTACCACCACATGCTTTCCTCGAGCGCGGCCATCCGCTCATATTCCTCCGGCACCATGCTCATAGGCCCTTGTACTTCAAGTAGGTCTGCCGGTCCCTTAGATAATCCTCCGGATCGTACGGGTGATCGCAGAAAACGGCCAGCACGGTCCCCGTGCCTTCGAAGATGATGTGGTTCCAGATGCCCGGTGGGATGGACAAGCCTTGCTCGGGGCTATCCAATACGATCCTGCAATGCGAGCGTCCATCATCCAGGACCGCTGAAACACGGCCATGAAGGCAGACCAGGACCTGCGTACAGTACTTATGCGCGTGATCGCCACGGATACCACCGGGGGGTACCCCCGTTATAGTGAAGACTCTGCGGATGGGGATGCCCAAGCTCTCGCCACCCATATCCGGGATAACCGTAAGCGTACCGTTCTGGATATGCTGCCAGAACCTTAGTTGGACCAGCGAACCGATGGTGGTGTCCTTCATGGCCGATGTGCGAAGTACGCGACCACGCCTGAGCATACTCGATCCACATCGGCATCGGACATTTCAGGGTAGAGCGGCAACGAAAGTACCGTTCCTGCCGCGGCTTCGGTCACGGCCATGGGGCCCGCGCGCATCTGGCCTGCGTAAGCCGTTTGAAGGTGTACCGGGAAGGGATAGTGTATCCCCGCATTCACAGCAGAGCCACGCAAATATTCCCGAAGCCCATCGCGGGTGCGTTCATCCGATACCCTTATCACGAATAGATGGTATGCATGATGGCAGCTCGGTGCTTCCTTGGGCAACTCGATAGGAAGGCCTGATAACGCAGCTATGTAACGCGCCGCCAACGCTCGCCGACGTTCGATCTGGGCTGGCAGGTGCCGGAGCTTCACGCTGAGTACGGCGGCTTGCAATGGATCCATTCGGCTGTTCCACCCCTCGATCAGGCTATGCTGTGGTGTCTCCCATCCGTACTGACGCAGCAGTCTGATGCGTTGTGCCAGCTGCTCATCCTTGGTCAGGACCATCCCCGCATCACCGATAGCGCCCAGATTCTTCGTGGGGTAGAAACTGAAGGTGGATACCACCCCGAAAGACCCCACCATGCGTCCGGCAAAGGTGGCTCCATGTGCTTGTGCACAATCTTCCACGAGGTGTATCCCCGTTCCAGCGCAAAGCTCCTGCAAGCCTCCCAGATCAGCTGGATGTCCATAGAGGTGCACGGCAAGTATGGCCTTGGTCCGTGGGGTCAGCGCTCCTCGCGCCGCTTCCACGGAGATGGTATAGGTGCCCGGATCCACATCCACCAGGACGGGTTCTGCACCCGCCATGCGCACCCCAGCGACCGTGGCCACCGCCGTATGCGAAACGGTGATGACCTCGTCACCTGGGCCAATACCAAGCCCGCGCAGCGCCAGATGGATGGCGTCGGTACCGTTGTTCACACCTACTCCATAGGGCATTCCCACATAAGCGGCCATTTCCGCCTCGAAACGCTCCACGAACGGGCCGAGGATGTAGGATGGTGACCGTAGCACCTCGCTGATGGCCTGATCGATCTCCGCTTTCAAAGCCAGGTAACCGGCGCGTGGGTCAGCTACGTTCAGAATGGGCTCGTGCATGGTGGTGGTGCGGCACTAGGGCGCAAAGCAACGGGGTATCCCGATCGGTCCGACCGCCTTTGGGCCGTGCACGCGTACATTTCTTATCCTTGCGCGGCGTTCAGGCCGTTGGAGCTTCTCCATCGGTACATGCCCCCCCACTTGGATACTGCTGTGGCAGCGTCGTCGCACTTCCTCCGGCACCGGACACGGCTGATCCTGCTCGGTTTGTTCGTCCGTGGACTCTGGGCCTTGCTGGTGATCAGCGAAGTGCGCAAGCCCGAAACGCCGGGAAGCCTGTCCATCGAAACGGGCGATACCGTGGGTTACCTGCAACCCATGGAAAGCGTGATGGCGGGTGGGTCCTATTCCCCGGAATACCGCATGCCCGGCGTTGGGGCACCTTACTGGGTCCTGCGCCAGGTCTTCGATATCGGAACGAGTCGGGACATCATGGTGGTCCTTCAATGGCTGCTCGCGGGTTTGTGCGTCTATCTGCTCGGGGCCATCGCTCATCGGATCTCCGGATCGGACAAGGTGGCTTACTCCGTTTACTTCCTCTTCCTCATCAGCGCGTATGCCAACTGGTACGATGCCTCCATCTCCTCCGATAGTTTCTCGGTCTCCACGTTGATCATCGGAGCCTACTTCTTGCAGCGGGCGATCGACCGTTCGCGCATGGCGGACCTTGTCGTGGCGGGTATCGCCTTGGCCTGGTTGATCTTCTTACGGCCGGTGAGCATCGTCCTGCTTCCCGTGATGCTCTTCCTCGCCTTCCGCTTTGCCTCCTGGCCACGCCCTTTCGTAGCCGCTGCCTGCATCGCCCTGCCCTTCATCGTTCCGGATATCGCCTGGACCTGGCGCAACTGGCGGGCGAACGGCACCTTCAGTCCGCTCACGAACCAAGGCTTGTTGCCCTCCGATTTCGTGGATGAGGTACGCGGGCATGCCATGGCCTTCCTCCAATGCTACGGCGGCAATTACATCTGGTGGGCGCCGGGATCCGATATGCGCTGGTACGGTGTGTGGAAAGGCGGCCCGGACCTGGATGATGAAGGTCGACTGGCGAAAGCACCACCGGACTACGCCATCGTGGAGGGATATTCCCGTGATAGCTTGATCATCCTCAGCGAGACCATCAGGGCACTTTCCCGACCGGGACTGTCCACCGCGGACTCACTCGCCCAGGTGAAGCGCATCAATGCCACCTTCGACCGGTATGCCCTGATATACCAGCGCGAAGCTCCGTTCAACTACCATGTGCTAAGCAGGTTGCGGATGCTGAAGAACGTGATCTGGCAACACGGCACGGAAGGCATCATCCTTCGTCCTTTCCATACCCTGCCCTGGTGGCTCAAAGCCTTCAAGGTGATCCAATCGATGCTGTACATCTTCACCTACACGGTGGGGAGCATCGCGGTGATCGTAGCCGCATGGAACTGGCGCAGAGCCCGCACATCGTTGGAGATCTGGCTGCCGTTCGTGGTGGTCTTCATGACCCTTGTCTATCCCGTTGGCTTGCGGATGTGCGAATGGCGTTACATGGTGCACCAGTTCCCATTCGCATTGACGATCGGTGTGATCTTCACCTGGCGCCTCATCGACCGTTTCCGAGCGAAGCAGGTTCAAACGGCCTGAGCCGGACGCCGTTCCCTAGAAGACCGATCGAGGAGCTCTCGCGCTATGCGCACCATCACGGCCATGTTGCCGGCGGAAGAAAGCTCATAGGCACGCTCGTGAGCGTTCTGCTTGAACGCCGCGATGCGTTCCGGCGTGAGGGACCGCACGGCTGCAGCCAGGTCCTCCGCCAGATGCCCCGAAGCCACCACACCGAGCTGATGTCGCTGCACCAACTCGCTCATGGCCCTGCTCGGCGAAACCACTATAGCGAGGCGCGCCTGGATGTAATCGAACAGCTTGTTGGGCAAGGCGTACTCGTAGTTCGGGATACCAGGAGGAAGCCGATGGATTCCGATATCGTACTGGCCGATGGTCCGTGGAACATCCGCCGGTGAGACCGGTGCGTGCATGAATACGTTACCACGCTGGCTGGCCAACCGTTCGAAGGCCGTATGATCCGCTCCACCACGGCCCATCAGGTAGAGATGCAACTCGTACGCGGGACCCAACGCATCCATCATCTGTAGCAGCTCCACTGCTCCCCGCTGCGGGAATACGCCGCCATGATGCACCAATCTGACCCTACCGGGGGTCGGTCCTGAAGGTGACAGCTCCTCATACTTCGGAGCGTTGGTCACCACGGTCGGGCGGATGCCGACCAATTGCGCGTAGGCCTCCGCCACGGCATCACTCACCGTGAGGCAGTGCGCCGCAAGAGGCATGAACTTTCGGCACAGCTGCTCGCTTGCCCGTAGCGCATGGCGCGCCCGAGGCGAATCACCTCTATGCTGACCTGGATGGTACTCATGCGCGTCGAACAGCACGGGGGTTCCGGTCCCCGCGATGGCGAAGGCCAGCGGCAACGTGCTGATGTCGTTCGTCACGATGAGATCCGCCTTCGAACCGCGCAACTTGCGCTTCGCATGTCGTAGTGCCGGGCTCCAGTACAGTGCTTCATAGGAACCCGTGCTGCGGAACATGCGCTCGCACACCCCCCAGGTCGCTGTGGTCAATTTGCGCAAGAGCGGCGGCAGGCCGAGGATGGTGGTATCCGCTCCAAGCTTGTGGAACGTACCCGTTTCCAACCCCGAGGGCGAAAAGGCTGCGGTCGAAACGAACCCCACTTCCCGCAGTGCGGCGATCTGGCGCATCAAACGCGCGTCATCGCGCAGCTCCGAGTGACAGAGGATCAGGATGTGCGGTAGCGCTGCGGCGGCCATGGATGCGCGTACATCAACGGCCCACCTCCCATTCGAGGGGTGGACGAACGATACCGTCCAACCGCTGATTGGTGATCGGGAAGGTCGGTGAACCGATATCATCCAGCACCGGTATGGACATGATGTTGTCCAATCGCTGATGCGGCTGGAATGGTAGCCAGGTGACCAACTCCACGGTAGCATACACGGTGCCCACGTTCAACAGATCGGCGGGGATCCAGACCGTGGTGGTGTGTTGCCCCTTCTCGTAGCGGATGGTACTGTCCAATCCGGGTGTGGAGCTCAGGATCTGATCGCCGTTCTCATTGCACAGTAGCAGCACAGGTTGTGGGCGTATCGTGGACGACCGGACCTCATGCACGATCTCCAGCCCGAAGCGCTCAGTGACCCGTACCTGATCGATCGTACCATGGTCCTGATCCACCCATCGCAGGTAGAGGAGCTTCGCTTTGTCATCACGCTGGTGCGGATGATCGGAAACGTCGATGCGGCTCACGCGCTCGGTGAGACCACGATCCAGGTACCGTTTGGTGACCTCGGTGGTGGGACCGGTCATCTCCACGCCGCCTTGATCCAGCAGGATGCATCGGTGGCATAAACTGTTCACCGCGCCCATGTTGTGGCTCACGAAGATCACGGTACGCCCGTTGGAGGCCACATCCTTCATCTTGCCCATTGACTTGCGCTGGAACTCCATGTCGCCCACGGCAAGCACTTCATCGATGATCAGGACTTCGGGTTCCAAATGGGCGGCCACCGCGAACGCCAGACGCACTTTCTGGCCGCTGCTGTAGCGTTTCACCGGCGTATCGATGAACGGCGCCACACCGCTGAACTCCACGATCTCGTCGAATTTGGCCTTCACCTCGGCCCGGCGCATGCCCAGGATGGTGCCGTTGAGATAGACATTATCGCGACCAGAGAGATCCGGGTGGAAACCTGTCCCGACCTCGAGCAGCGAACTGAGCTTGCCCTCGATGGTGAAGCGACCTTCGGTGGGCACCGTGATGCGCGACAGTACTTTGAGGAGCGTACTTTTTCCAGCACCGTTCCTTCCGATCACGCCGAACACTTCACCTTCATCCACGGTGAGGTCGATGTTGCGGATAGCCCAGAAGGGTTTACCACGACCGCGCAGGATGGCTTGGATGTTACTCTTCAGGCTATCCCGCGGATCGATCCCGCGCACCCCGCCCAGCCGGTATTGTTTACCGATGCCTTGGACCGTGATCATCCGACGTGCCATGACCGCTCAGATGAGGTCCGCCACAACACGTTCCATGCTGCGGAAGTAGATGAACGAAGTGAGCAGAAGGACGAGGGAAGAGGCGAAGGAGAGCCAGCACCAACCTCCCGGATCGCCAACACCGATAAGACACCACCGGTAACCTTCTATCAAGCCGGCCATCGGGTTGAGGAAGTAGACCGCTTGAAGCCACTCGGGGAGCCGCTCGGTCACCGTGCGCGCCGTGTAGGCCACAGGCGTGATGAAAAGCCCGATCTGGATGGCGAACGGCACCACATGCTGCAGATCGCGGTAGCGGATGGTGAGGGCGCTTATCCAGATACCCACGCCGAGCGCGGAGATGACGATACCTATCAAGTACAACGCCGCCAGGATGATCCGCTCCTGCGGTGCGATGCCGTAGTAGAAGAACAAGGCCACCATCACCAAGAGGGCCACCAATAGGTCCGTGAGCCCTACGGCGGATTTACTCATCGGTACGAGCAACCGTGGGAAGTAGATCTTACGCACCATTTCCTGGCTTGCGATCAACGATCCTCCGGACTCCTTCATGACGAAGGCGAAATAGGTCCAGGCGGAGATGCCGGTGATGGCGAAGAGCGGATAGGGCAAGCCATCGGTATCCACCCCGACGGCGCGTCCGAACACCAGGGTCATCACCAACAAGGTGGCCATCGGTTGCACCAAGGCCCAAACGATACCCAGCACGGTCTGCGCATAACGCACTTGAAGGTCGCGATAGGCGAGCACCAGGAACAGGTCCCGGTAGGCGATCATCTCGCGCAGGTCCGGCAGCCACTGCCAACGTCGGGCGTCCACATCTATCCGCATTCCACTGCCGGTCTTCTGCGCGGGGCGCAGCGGCGCGAAAATAGGATTCCCAGAAGAACAGCCGACCGCGATGCATCAGCGGTCCACTGGTGCCCTTGCAGCCCTCACTCAACCATCAGTTCGCGGGGCCGAGGGGGGAACAAGAAGTAGCTGGCGCCGAGCAGCACGTGGGCTTGATGCCGGACCAGCACCCGATCATCATCGCGTTTCATTTTGAATCGTCCTTGCCCCACCTGATATTGGCAGAGCTGCGGCCACAAGGTGCCCTCGATCTCGTCGTTTTGGCCCTCCTTCGCCAACGTGTATAGCAGTTGGCCCAACGACCACAACCGGGTGGCATAGGGATCCTCCTGCCAATCGGCCACGCTGTTCTCGTACCAATGGGGAGGATCGGCGAAGGCCTCGAAGTTGGCCACGGCGGCATCGAGGTCCACCACCGCCGAACCTCCGAACGCACGGTATTCCCGGATGCCCTCGACGATGTACGAGGCATGGAGCAGATCATTGGGTGGACTGTTGGGCGCCAGACCATAGGTCCAGAATAGCGCCCCTTCTTCCGTGCGCTTCTGGTGCGCTACCAGCACCTTGATGATGCCATCGGCCTTGCGCCTAAGCCGCTCCCGCACTGCCTGGTCCTCGACCCAGGAGGACATGCGCTGCAACTGCCCAGCCATGTGGATGGACGAGTTGAACACATCGTGCATCGCGTCGTTGGGATTACGGGAGTAGGTCAACAAACCACCGGGCGAATCGTACCGGTCGGAAAGGAAGGGCTCCACGCAGGCGAGCACCAAGTCCCGCATAGCCGTCAAACCTGCGGTATCATCCAACAGCGCATACCGGTCCTGCAAGGCTTCCACGCACATGGCCGTGGTGATCACATACTCCTGGTAAGCCGGATTGGTGGTGCCGTCACCGAACGCATCCCAAGGATCCGCCAGCCCGAAACCGGGGATACCATCCCCGTTCAGATCGCTGTTCGCCATGAGCCAGGCCGTGCAGGTCATCACACGGTCCCGTGCGTCGGGAGCCGCCGTGCTCGCGAACCTGTTGGCCTCCGCACGAAGGATCAGCGCGTACGCCATCGCACGATCCTTCACCGTATCGTTGAACACGTCCAGTCCACGCCCGGGAAAGTGCGGATCGAGCTGGGCTATGATGGCATGGTAGGTCGTCATCGGATCCAACACCGGCAGACCGGGCTCGCGCGGACCGCACGACGAAAGCACGGCCATCGCCATGGCAAGGCGACCAACCATCTGCAGGCTACGAGAACCCAGGTCGCGAGCGCACTTCATGCCTTGGCTATCATGCGCTTTTACCTTCCACGTCATCGGGTTTCCTTGGATCCTCCTCCAACGCGTCCCATTCCTGCTGCACGCGGAACGGCAATCGCTTGAAGAGTTCGTGGAACTGCAGGCTCCGCGCATAGGCAAGCCTCCCAGCAGCCGCGCCGGATGGTTCTCCTTCCTTCCTCCACCGCGCGAACTGCGCTAGCGCCTCATCATGACCATCGCTCATGTAAACCACATCACGATGCTCTTCATACTCTGAAAGCCAGCTCGTGAAGAATGGTTTTCCCTGGGCCAGGAATTGCACCACCTTTTGGCTCGAGATCCGGTTGGCCGGTTGATCGGGCAGCAGGTACAGGAAGCCGAACCCCGCATGGGCCACGAGTTTCCCGATGCGCTCGTACGAGAGCGGGCCGAGGTACTTCACGTTCTTGAAGGTCTTGCCGCTCAGAAGCTCTTTTCCAAGTCCGATGGTCGACGCCGCCGCACCGACGAAGACCCATTGCACATCCGGATGCTCGGAGATCAACTTCTTCCAAAGCACGAAATCGTGCCGGTTGTTGATGTTGCCGATATACAGACCATAGCCAGGCTCTGCTGGTAACTTGATGGGGCGCGCATCGAAGGGTCTGCTGTCCAGATCAGCGATACCATGCGGAACGTGTATCACCGAGCCATGGCACGCTTCGAAGCGGGGCATCAACCCACGGGCAATGCAGAAGATGTGATCCACCCTGGCGGTCAACCTCACTTCTCCCGGGAAGTTCATCCCGTGGTGATCCACGCAGTGGTAGATGGACTTGTGTGGAAGCAACGGCGCCGGATCCGTGAGACGGTTCGGATCGAACGACCAGAACAACACCGGCCCCCAACTGCGGCGCGACAGGTAGCGCCGGACCCTCCCGCTGATCCACCGATCGTTCAACGGCCCCAGCCGACCATTGAAGGAGGGCACCACATTGTGATAGGACAGTATCGTGACCCCTTCGGCCGTGGTGCGCTCCTTCACGCGCCAGCGCAGGAGGTTCATCGGCCGCCATGCGTCCGGAGGATCGAGGAAGAAGACCTTCCGATACCTGGCCAGTGCGAGCGAATACCGGTGCTTGCTGTACCGAGGACCGTCCCAGTGCTCGTTAGAGATCACCAGGATCGGGCAGTTCCATGGCAGGGCTTCCTGGCCGGGTACATGCGATACTTGTGCTGGGATCTCCACCGGATGATCCAACGCCGACAGTATCCGGTCGATCAAACGACCGTAATCCACCGCATCAAGGTACCGATCCACCGATGATCGATCATATCCGAGTTGACCAGAAAGCGCACGCCCCACGAGATCGATGAAATGCGCGTCGTCCTCGGCTTTGAAAACCGCTTTCCCATCGAGTTCCGGGATGTAGCTGTTCACCGTGGTGATGACCGGACATGCCTGTGCCAGGTAGGTGAGCACTTTGAGCGGAGTGCGGGTACCGCTCTCCGGCCTGCTCAGCGTACGCATGAAATCATAGGTGACCAGTCCCGCCTTCGCACCACCGATGATGTCGCGCATGCCCTCCGGTGGCATTGATCCGAGGTGGACCACATTGGGAAGGTCCAACAGTCGCTTTCTGATGGAACCCACGTCCGGCGGCACCGGCATCAACTCGCCGATCAACACGACACGTGATCCTGTGAAGTGCTCTGCCACCCGTGAGATCAATCCGTAGTTGGTCAGGTGGTTCAAACTGGCGGCCACCACCACGTAAGGCCCCCAGCGGTCCTGACTGGCCTTCACTTCCGCTGGGTCGGTGACCCTGTCGGTAGGGCGCACCCCATGCGGAACCAGCACGCAGTTCGCATTGATGTTGCGGTAATAGGACAGGAACCAGGAGTTGATCGCGACCACCAGATCGGCCTTGCGTGCGACATCCGTATCGCTGGGCAGCACCTGAAAGGGATCCACGACGTGGTAGACAAGCTTGTCGCCCTTCCGGCGCAACGTGTCCACGGCCAGCAACCGCGCGGGGAAATAGGTCCAGAGGATCACCGGTTCCTTCGGATACAGGCGCTTCAACTTCAACCCATTGAACCAACTGACGATCCTCGCCAACCTATTCGGAAGGAACCGCAGGGGAAGGTTGTTCCGGTATTCCACCACGCGCACTCCTTCCTTCGTCTCCTTCACCTTCACGCCGAAGGAGAAGAGGTCCTTGATCCGCCAGCGGTCCGGCAATCCGACGAAATAGACCGTGTGGTCC
>JAEUTB010000060.1 GCA_016787995.1 Flavobacteriales bacterium
CGTCCTGATCGATCACGAAAGCGAAGCCTTCCGCGACATCGAGATCGGCAGTGAACAGACCTTCCTGGACCTGCACAATGCCATCAAGGATGCGTTCGCGTTCATCGGCCAGGAGATGGCCAGCTTCTACGTGAGCGACGAGGCCTGGGACAAAGGCCCAGAGATCCCGCTCGCGGACCTGGGTTTCGCGGAAGAAGGTGACGTGCCGGCGCTGATGGACCAGGTGTACATCAGCGACCACATCCGCAGCACCGCCCAACGGTTCATCTACGCCTACGACTTCCTGCATATGTGGATGTTCATGGTGGAGCTGATCCACGCAGGCGACCCCGAGGCAGGTGTGCAGTACCCACGAGTGGTGATGAGCATGGGGACCGCACCGGACGAGCATTCCAAGGAGGACGACCTCACCGCAGGCATCCTGCCCGATGATCCTTACGCCATTGGGGAC
The DNA here is from genome assembly GCA_016787995.1 of Flavobacteriales bacterium. GTDB lineage: Bacteria > Bacteroidota > Bacteroidia > Flavobacteriales_F > PHOS-HE28 > PHOS-HE28. The sequence continues at coordinate 452 of JAEUTB010000060.1, forward strand.
GAACAACACGCTTACGATGAGGAGGAGGAATGGGGTGATGATGAAGGTGGCGAGGATCATGACGAATTCGGCCACGGGAACATCGACGACCTCGGCGAGGAGTTCCGGTGATGGCGAAAGGAACGCTGGTGGTCATCGGCGGACCGACAGCTTCGGGTAAGACCCGCGTGGCAGCGGCACTAGCCCGTTCGCTGGGCACGGAAGTGATCAGTGCCGACTCGCGCCAGTTCTACAAGGCCATGCGCATCGGCACCGCGCGACCGAACGAGGCTGAACTACTGGATGTTCCGCACCATTTCCTCGGTCATCTCGACCTGGAAGAGACGTGGAGTGCCGGTGCGTTCGCACGAGCGGCTGAGCCAGTCCTACAGCATCTGTTCGATGAACATGGTATTGCCGTATTGGTCGGCGGAAGTGGACTCTACATCGATGCGCTGATCAAAGGTCTGGACCCACTACCGGCAGGGAGCCCCGAGGTCCGCGAACGCATCCAAGAACGCTACAAGCAGGAAGGGCTACAAGCGCTGCTGCATGAATTGAAGCAGCTGGATCCGGACACCCATGCGCGTATCGACCGCAACAACCCGCACCGCGTGATCCGTGCGTTGGAAGTGTGCCAAGCCACCGGCCGTCCATACAGTGAACAACGAACAACGCCCCAAGACCGCGATGACATGCGGATCATCCGCATCGCGCTGGACCTGGAGCGCGACCAGTTGTATTCCCGGATCAACGAACGCGTGGATCGGATGATGGCGGAAGGGCTGCTCGAAGAAGCACGGGCACTTCTGCCCCATCGGGAACTGAACGCTTTACGGACCGTGGGTTATACCGAACTCTTCCAACACTTCGATGGGACCTTGACGCTGGCTGAAGCGGTGGAGGCCATCAAACAACATACGCGCAACTACGCCAAACGCCAGCTGACCTGGATGCGCCGCGAGCTCTCCTGGACCTATCTCCCACCAGAACCTGAACGGGTGATCGCCCATGTCCACGCCAACGGTTGAACGGATAGCGCGTTGGGCATTCGCGCTGATCGTCCTGCTCGTGCTGGTCGATCGGGCTTGGATGTTGCTCACCACGATGCATTACGCGAGCGACGACCTCGCTGTGGTCTGGCTCGCGGCCGTGGACTATGCGAACGGCATCTTCCATGAGCCGTTCTTCTACGGCCAGGACTACGGGGTGATGCTGGAAGCCTTGTTGGCCGCGCCCTTCGTCCGGCTTGGCGCTGACCCTGTCAGCACGGTCGCGATCCTGTTCGCGCTCTTCGGTATCGCACCTTACCTCGCCTTCGCATTCCATCATCGTTCACGCAAGGATTATGGTGCCGCCTTGCTCTTTGCCGCCATGCCGCTTCTGCTGCCGGTGGAGCACGGATTACAGATCACCGCCTTGAATGGCATCGCCGTGCTGGCCTTCGTACCCCTGGCCTGGCGCTGCACTGCACCGTTCGCGCGCGGGTTCTGGCTGATGGTGGTGCTTGGCCTAGCGGTCTTCGTGAATCCGAACGCCGCATTGGTCGCCCTGCCGATCGGCCTTCACCACTTGCTTTGTGCACGACGGGACCTCAAGGTGTGGGCAGCCATGACCCTGGGGATTTTACCCGCCGTTTTGTTGTGGCTGGGTGCCCGTTGGTTCTTCCAAACCCAGGAGGTGGCGGTGGTGAACACCATCTTCGATTGGCGGCTGCACTTCAAACCATACCTGATCCAAGAGGCGTTCAAGCGGCTGGACATCCACTTCGCATGGACAGCGCCCTTGTTCGGTGATCACGCCGCTTTCGCACCTCTATTGCTCCTGATCGCCACGGTCATTCTCGGAATTCAGCGTAGAACGTCCGAAACGCTCGCTGCCTTCGCCACGCTGGCGCTCATCCTGTTCAGTTTCTGTTTCGCCAAGGTGCACGATGGCTCGTCCTCCATCTTCTTTCCACTGGCACGCGTGTTCATCGGCATGCCCTTGATCCTGGCGTGGGCGTGGGGGCGTGTGCGATGGAAGCCATCGTTCCCCCGCACTGCGATCCTCGGTATCACCCTCGTTGCGACCCTTCATTCCGGCTTCCGGATGATGCAGGCATCGACGACCTACGCCGCCGCATTGGCCCAGCAGGAAAGCCTTCCTGTTCGCACATGGGAAGTGGCGCGCATCAAGTCGTATTGCGGTACGGTGGCAGAGCTGGCACAGGTGAATGCGGTCGATGCCATCTTCATCCTTCGCGGGAACGATCCGTTCAGTGCTCAATTCCTGGCCTATGGTCTACCCGTGTTCCACCCGGAGGTGGCCACCACTTGGATGATCGGCCATGATAGAAGGGCATTCCAACGTGCCGACCTGCTCGACGCCAGCGTGAATAAAGCGCTTGTCGTGGGTGGTGGTGCGGAAGACGCGGCCAAGTCCCTAAGCGCTCGGATAGCGGTCTCCGTGGTGCGGCCAACGACTCCTCAGGTCCTATTCCTGGCGGATGTGGAGAGCTCGGTGCGTCACCTATCGGACGTGCTGCGCTGACGTATCAGACCTGGATACCGATCAGCAACACATCGTCCAATTGTTCCTCCTTTCCTTTCCACAGGCGGAAGCGGTCCGATACGGCTTGGTATTGATCATCCATGGGTAGCACGGAGGTCTCCACCAGCCATTGTTTCAGCCCACTGGACTTCAACTTCCGGCCGTGTTCGCCACCGAACTGATCCTGCAAGCCATCGGAGAAGAGGAAAAGCCGGTCTCCCGGGAGGAGATCCAGTACTTCCGTGGAGAACGCTCGTTCAGAGCCCATGTACGGGCCGATGGGCATTCGATCCCCCTTGTGTTCCATCAGCTCGCCATTGCGAACGATATAGAGCGGCGCGAAACCACCCGCATACGTCGCCTTACGGCTGGTCTTGTCCAGTACGACGATGGACACGTTCATCCCATCCTGTTGTTCGGTCGAGCCGTCCTGTTTGCTCAAAGCCTGGATCATGCCCAGTCGCGCACCATCCAGGATCGCGCCGGGATCGACCAGGCCCTTTTCCTTCACCATTTCCTCGAACAGTGAGGCACCGATCAAACTCAGCAGCGCACCCGGAACGCCATGCCCTGTGCAGTCCGCCGCCGCCACGATGATCTTGCCTTGGTGTTCGGCGAACCAATAGAGATCACCGCTCACGATGTCGCGTGGCCGAAAGAGGATGAACGAATCGGGAATGAGTTCCTGTAATCGCTCCGCTTCGGGGAGCACCGCCCGTTGGATGCGCTGGGCATACCGGATGCTCGAGAGCAACTGCTCGTTCTGTTCGCGCACGAGCGATTGCTGCGCAGCGACCCGTCCTTGCAGCTCAAGTCGATCTCGGATGTCGCGCGCGAAGAGGATGATCGCGGGATCGCCCTTGTAACTGCTCACACGCGTGCTGCTTTCCACGGCAATGATCTCTCCACTGGCTGCGAGCATGGGGATATCCTCGTATACCAGACCGTTCTGTTCCCATGCATCGGCGATGCGTGTGGCGCTTCGGTGCCAGAATTCCTTCGGATGAAGTTGGAAGATCGTCCGTTGCGTGAGTTCCTCATTAGTGAGCCCCAACAACTCAGAAGCCTTGGCGTTGGCTTGATGGATGCGTCCGTTCACGAAGTTGATCACGAAAAGCGCATCGTTGCTGCTCTCCAGCACGCTCAAGTAACTATCTCGATCGCGTTCACTTTGCGTGTTGCGTGCATGGAGCTTGTTGTAAGCGAAGGAAATGGCCGCAGCAGCGCCCAGGAAGATCGCCGGCAGGGCACCGTAGGCCAGAAGAACGGTCAGCTCCATGCCACCTGAGGTGTTGCAGGTATACCATCGAGCACCCCGAAGATCAACGCCGGATCCAGGAACTCACCCACCCGATCGGGACGTGACACGTATCGGATCACACCATCCACATCCACCAGGAACGATGCCGGCAGCGGAATGCCCTCGGCATAGTCGATGCTGAGTTCGATGATCGGGTTGTTGTACACCACGCCGTACTGCGTGCTCACCTGTTGGCGATCATCGGAGAGCATCTTGTAGGCCACACCGATGCGCTGGACCATATCCTTGTTCACACTGATATCATCCGGGCCGATACCGAGCACGTGGATGCCCTTCTCCAGGAACTTCAGGCGGTTCCGCTCATAGGTGCGAAGCATCATGTGGCACCCGGGGCACCAATCGCCACGCACGAAGATCAGGAGCACCGGATGGCGACCTCGATAGTCCGAGAGCTTCACCACGTTCCCGTTCTGATCGGGCAACTCGAAATCCGGTGCGGGTTTCCCCAACTGGACGCGGTATCCGAACCGCGTTCGTTTCCGCATCTGCATGGCATCCTGCACATAGCTGAATGTCAATCCCGTGGCGAAACCAAGCGGCAGCAAGGGTAGCAGCCAGGTCTCCCAACTGAAGGACGTTCCCCAAATGGCGGCGAGGTAAAGCCCACAGGCGATCACGGATTTACCCGTGTCCACCCAGAGCCAGTTGACGTACGTGAAATGCGTCATGAAGGCTTGCCGCGCGATCGTAGCCGAGCCGGCGATGACCAGTGCCGCGGTGAACCAGGGCCATGCTCCGTACCGCAGGTCCAGCGCAAGACCAAGCAAGGCGCCGGTGATCAGGATCATGGAGAACTGGAAGTTGCTCGTGTACTTCTTGAACTCGAGCAAGGTGAAGCCGTACGCGAGGAACAAGGCGATGAGCGATACCTGGACCGGTGCGAAGGGCCAGCAGATGATCGCAACACCAGCAAGCAGTGCGCCGAGCGCGGTGAATGGATGAAGACGGGAGAGCATGCGCGTGTATTGTACGGAAAGCGGAAAGGAAGGTTCCACCTCTAACGGCCCAGCCCCTCATGCTGACAACAGGTACTTTCGCGGCTCATCATCCATGAGCACCGATCGTTTAGCCCAGTTGCGTCACATGCTGGTCGAAGAACCGGGAGACCTGTTCATCCGCTATGCCATAGCTCTGGAATTGAAGCGCGCAGGAGAAATGAAGGAGGCTGTGGATGGTCTGAAGGCCATTCTGGCCGAAGAACCGAAACACATCGCGAGTTACTACCAACTTGCGCTGATGCAGGCCGAGATGGGCCATACCCAAGAGGCCATTCGAACCTGCGATGCCGGCGCGCTGGAATGCTTGGTCACGGGCGACCGGAAGGCCCGTGCTGAACTGCTGGAGTTACGCGAAGCCCTAGCCGACGAGGACTGACCATGACACGGCTTTTCCGTTGGACCTTGCTCATCGTGGGCGCCCTTGGCCTGGCAGCGCTGGTGGTGGCTCTCTCCTTCCCTTTCCTGGCCGTCAATGAGCCCAGTGGAGCGCGTACCGCCGTGGTGGAGGGCTGGATCGATCCCGCCTACATGCCCGATGTGCGTACGATGCTCCGCGAAGGTGGGTACGATCGTATCTACATCACCGGAACACCGCGCAATTTCTCTTACACCTTGCGCATCGGGGATACGGTGGTGGTGGAATTGCAGCGACCGATGAGCGGAACCCTCGTGGTGAACGCATGTGGTGGCAAGAACGCGGAGATCCAGGTGCTCTCCGACCATCGGACCATCTTGCGGGATAGCCTCACGGATACCTGTCACGACCGTACAGTGCTCCTCGACGGACCGGTCAGAACACTACGCTTCACACCGGCGCACGGGGGGTATCCGGAGAAGGACTGGGAACTCCTGTTCTT
>JAEUTB010000066.1 GCA_016787995.1 Flavobacteriales bacterium
CGGCATGGTGAACCAGCTGCTGGTGAGCACCAACGATGCCGAACGCACGGACCTCTTCGGCAAGGTGGCCCGCTACGAGGACATCACCGATCGGTTGGAGGTGGAGATCAGCAAATACCTCACGCGCACCAGCGCCGAGGCTAAGGACGAAGCGATGAGCGAGCGCATCCGGGCCATGCTCGCGATCATCAGCGACCTGGAGCGCATCGGGGATATCTTCTACCAGATGTCGCGCCTGTTGGAGCGCAAGCATCAGGAACGGCTGTGGTTCACGCCGGAGCAGCGTTCCAACCTGCAAGAGCTGCTGAGCTTGTTGGACCGTGCCTTCACCATCATGTTGAAGAACCTGGATGCGGAGGATGGTCAGATCGCCATCGATGAAGCGGTGGAGGCGGAGCAGCACATCAATCAGCTGCGCGACCAGTTGCGTCGGATGCACCTGAAGAGCATCGAGGCTGGGGACTACAACGTGAAGAGCGGCTTGATCTACAACGATCTCTTCTCGAGCTGTGAGAAGGTGGGGGATCACGTCATCAACGTGTCCGAAGCGCTGGTGGGTGAGGTCTAGGGAACGATGATCTCGTTGCTGAAGACCTTGTTGCTACGGTTGAGCGCACGGTCCACCATCTCCACGCTGAAACGAACGGTATCGGCGTTGCCCGTGATGAAGAAGGGGAACGGATCGATGGCCACGGCGATCTCCCCTTCCAGCGCTTTGTTCTGCCCCGTGGGCGTGATCCGCGGTATGCGATAGTAGATGGGCTCCTCGAACTCCACATCGTTCCACACTCCATTGACCTTCTCGCTCTGCTCGAGAAAGAGGTTGTAGTAGAAGACCGAAGTTGTGTCGTAGGGTGGCGCCACGTCCGAAGCATCAAGACCCACATCGCCATCACCGTCGGTGAATTTGATCGTGAGCGACGCGGAATCGCCGAAGAACTCGAAGGACTTGAACGCGATGGCCGGTACATCCGGGAACTCCTCCGTCTTCAAGCAACCGCTGAGGACGACACCGGCCAACACGCAAGCTCCGGCTACTTTTGCCACGCTGTTCAATGAGGTCTTCATCCCGTCAAAGTTAAGCTGCCTTCTCCCAGATGCCCGCTGTACCACCATACCTCGACCCGCAACTCCTAGAGCGGGTGTTCGAGGTGGACGGCGACACCGCTTTCAACGCACGGGCGCTCGAGCTATTTCAGCTGCACGCTGCACACAACCCTGTTTACCGAGGATTCCTGAACGGCCTTGGGCTCAACTGGAACGAGGTGGAAAGCTTGGAACGCATCCCGTTCCTGCCCATCAGTGCGTTCAAGAACCATCGCGTGTTGCTGGATGGCTTGGATCCAACGAGCCATTTCACCAGCAGCGGCACCACAGGCGCCACCGCCAGCGTGCACCATGTGCCTTGGCCATCGGTGTATGAGCGCTCCTTCATGCGCTCGTTCACGCGCGCCTATGGCGATCCCGCGACTTGGCGCATCGTCGCGCTCCTCCCGGCTTACCTCGAGCGCGAAGGCAGCTCCCTGGTGTACATGGCCCAACGCTTGATCGAGGCCACCGAAGATCCGCTCAGCGGCACCTACTTGTACAAATACGAGGAGGTATCGGCGTTGCTGCGCCGCTCGGAGGCGGAGGGAAAGCCCACCCTTCTAATCGGGGTCACCTTCGCCTTGCTGGACCTTGCGGAGCGTTTTCCGCAACCGCTCCCGCACACCATCATCATGGAAACGGGCGGTATGAAGGGGCGCCGACCTGAGATCGTACGGGACGAGCTTCATCGCATCCTCAAGGAAGCGTTCCATGTACCTGCCATCCACAGCGAGTACGGGATGACCGAGCTGCTCAGCCAAGCGTGGTCAAAAGGAGAAGGCCGATACACCGCACCTCCCTGGATGCGGGTCATGGTCCGCGACCCGAACGACCCGCTCGGATATCTACCCCACGGCCGAACGGGTGGGCTGAATGTGATCGACCTGGCCAATGTGGCGAGCTGCCCGTTCATCGCCACGCAAGACTTGGGGCGCATGCACACCGACGGCACGTTCGACGTGCTTGGCCGTTTCGACCATAGCGATCTACGGGGTTGCAACCTGCTGATGGAGGCCTAGGCCTTCACCAGGAAGTAGTTCTTCTTCCCGCGCTGTAAGAGCAGGAACCTCCCACTGATGAGGTCGTCGGCATTGACCGTTCGTGTATCGTCCACCTTCACCCGGTTCACGCTGATGCTTCCCTCCTTCAACGCGCGTTTGGCCTCGCCCTTGCTGGGCAGGAATCCGGTATGATCCGTGAGCAGATCGATGATCGAGGTGCCCGCCTCCAGGACTGTCCGTGGCAGATCCGCTTGGGGCACCCCTTCGAAGACATCCAGCCACTGTTGTTCGGTGAGGGTGGAAAGGCCTTCGCTGGAATTGCTGAAGAGGATGCCACTGGCGGCGATGGCGCCCTGCAGTTCGCTCTCGCCGTGCACGAGCGTGGTGATGAAGCCTGCGAGCTCCTTCTGCAAGCGACGCTCGTGCGGTGCTTTGGCGTGCTGGGTGATGAGGTCCTTCGCGAAGTCCTCCTCCCAGGTGGTGAAGATGAGCGCGGCCTTGGCGGCATCGGCATCGCTGTTGTTCAGCCAGAACTGGTAGAATTTGTAGGGCGAAGTGCGCTGCGGATCGAGCCAGACGTTGCCGCCTTCGCTCTTGCCGAATTTGGTGCCGTCAGCCTTGGTGAGCAACTGCGTGGTGATGGCATAGGCCTCACCCCCACCCATGCGCCGGATGAGCTCGGTACCGGTCGTGATGTTGCCCCATTGATCACTACCCCCCATCTGCACCGTGCAATCCATGTGCTTGTTGAGCCAGTAGAAATCGTACCCCTGCACAAGCTGGTAACTGAACTCGGTGAATGAAAGACCTGTCTCCAATCGGCTCTTCACACTGTCCTTGGCCATCATGTAGTTCACGGTGATATGCTTGCCCACATCGCGGATGAAGCGCAGGAAGCTCATATCCTTGAACCAGTCGTAGTTGTTCACCATGCGGGCAGGGTTCACCGATCCGCTGAAATCAAGGAAGCGCTCCAGTTGCTTCTGCACGCACTCCTGATTATGCCGCAGCGCATCCTCATCGAGCAGGTTGCGTTCGGTGCGTTTCCCGCTCGGATCGCCGACCATACCCGTGGCACCGCCCACCAAGGCCACCGGCTTGTGGCCACAGCGCTGGAAGTGCGTGAGGGTCATCACCTGCACCAGATGGCCCACGTGCAGTGAATCTGCCGTGGGATCGAAGCCGATGTAGCCACTGGCCGGACCTTTGAGCAGGTGTTTCTCCACGTCGGGCGTGCTGTCATTCAGCATACCGCGCCACTTCAGTTCGTGCAGGAAATCGCGAGTCATTGCGGATCGTAGGCCTATTGAAGGTGGGCAAAGATAGCCGGAGCATGCGGTCCGCCTGGTTACCTTGGCGGCATGCATCTGGTCACTGGAGCCACGGGGATCGTGGGTTCGCATGTGTTGTTGGAGTGTGCGGTACGCGGACCGGTCCGGGCTCTTTATCGTGGCGGAAGCGATCGATCCATCGTGGAACGGGTGTTCCGGCACTACCGCGCCGATGCGGACGTGTTGCTCACCGCGATAGAATGGGTGGAGGCCGACATCCTGGATGTGGACGCATTGTGGGCGGCTATGCGGGGTGTGCGCCAGGTGTTCCACACGGCCGCAGTGGTCTCTTTTTCGCCGCGTGATGCGGATCGTATGCACCGGGTGAACGTGACCGGAACGGCCAACGTGGTGAACGCGGCATTGGAGAATGGCATTGAACGGTTGTGCCACGTGAGCAGCACGGCCGCGATCGGGGAAGAGCCAGCGGGAGTCGCCCGCACGGAACGCTCTCCATGGCATGCCGATGAGCGCACCTCGGCGTATTCCCTGAGCAAGTACGCTGCGGAAATGGAGGTGTACCGAGGCATCGCGGAAGGATTGGACGCGATACTCGTGAACCCCTGCGTGATCATCGGTCCTGGTCAGGAAGGGCGCAGTTCCATGACCTTGGTGGAGCGGCTTCGCAAGGGCACACGGTTCCATCCACCCGGATCCAATGCGGTGGTGGATGCACGCGATGTGGCGCAAGCCATGCTAGCCTTGATGGAGAAGGCGCAGAGCGGCGGACGGTTCCTGTTGGTGGGTGAGAACATCACCTACAAGCGTCTTTTCGGACTGCTCGCGGCCGCATTCGGGAACCCCGCACCCGCTGTTCCCCTTCGGCCATGGATGTTGGGGTTGGGCTGGAGGCTGGAGGCACTGCGCGGTTTCGTGACGGGGTCAGAGCCCTTCATCACCCGCGCTACGGCACGGAGCGCTTTGTCCCACCGATCGTACAGCAGTGCGAAAGCCGAAGGGCTGTTGGGACTGAAGTTCCGCAAAGCGGAAGAGGCCGTCTCGAACGTGGTGGCCTTCGTCGCCGGTCGAAGTGCTCATTGAGCCTGTTCGTCCTTGCGTCGGCTGATCTCCACCAGGACCTCCTCGTAGATGGTCTTCATATCGGCTGATCGCCCGGACCAGAACGCGAAGGAGCGCTGGAACTCTTCCTTGGTAGTCCCTTGCTCCTTGAACATATCCGTGTAGTACTGCTCGCTAGGGATACTGCTATGGTGGGCCACGACCAATTCATGGTTCGTTCGCGCCTCGATCAGCTGGGCCTCCACCAGAATGGTCGTGAAGCGGTCGCGGGGTAGCACATCGCTGGGGACCGACTCATCCGGAGCACGACAGGCCACGGCCAGAAGCACTATGAACACAAGCGACCTCATCGATCGAATCGGAGCCGCTGACCCCGGACCGAACGGTCCACTGCACCATCGGCGAAGACGACGCGTCCGTTCACCCATGTGCGCACCACTTGGGATCCGAATCGCTGGCCTTCGAACGGCGACCATCCACATTTGTAAAGCAGGTTGGAGCGGTCTACCACCCATGGCGCAGCACGGTCCACCAGCACGAGATCCGCATGATGACCCTCCCGGATGTAGCCACGCCTGTCGACCTGGAAGAGGCGGGCTGGAGCGTGACAGAGTTTCTCCACCACCTGGGCAAGGGTGAACACGCCTTGTGAGGCGAGCTCGAGCATGGCCACCAAGGAATGTTGGATGAGCGGCCCACCAGAAGGGCATTTCGCATAGGCTTGCGCCTTCTCCTCGAGGGTGTGCGGTGCATGGTCCGTGGCGATCACATCGATGCGGTCATCGATCACCGCCTGTCGTATGGCGGCCCGATCGGCATCGGTCTTCACTGCCGGGTTCCATTTGATGAAGGCACCCTTTTCGGCGTAGTCGGCATCGGTGAACCAGAGGTGATGGATGCAGGCCTCGGCGGTGATATGCTTCTTCTCCAAGGGTCCTGGTGCGAAAAGCTCGATCTCCCGTGCAGTACTGATGTGCAACACGTGGAGGCGCGTACCATGTTCCTTGGCCAGTGCCACCGCATTGCTGCTGCTCTTGTAGCACGCCTCGGCATCGCGGATCACAGGATGCTGCGTTAGTGGGATATGCTCTCCCCAGCGCGCGGTGGCGGCCTGCAGATTCGTGCGCACGGTGGATTCATCCTCCGCATGGATGGCAAGCAGGAGATGTGCTCTGCGGAAGAGCTCGTCGAGCGTGGACGGATCATCCACCAGCATGTTGCCCGTACTGGACCCCAGGAAGGCCTTCAACCCACAGACGGTGGCGGGATCCGTTCGCAGTACCTCGTCCAGATTGTCGTTGCTCACCCCCATGTAGAAGGAGTAGTTCACCAGGGAGTGGTCAGCACCCAGCGCATACTTCTGCTCCAGCAACTCCTGCGTGAGTGTCTGCGGAACGGTATTGGGCATCTCCATGAAACTGGTGACCCCACCGGCCGCAGCAGCAGCACTGGCATGAGCGATATCATCCTTGTGTGTGAGCCCCGGTTCCCGGAAATGGACCTGGTCGTCGATCACGCCCGGAAGAAGCAGCCTTCCTTCCGCATCGAACTCGGGAACCCGTACGTCGCCGATACCCTCAGGTGCGATGCGCTCGATGAACCCGTCACGGACCAGCACATCGGCATCGAAGGAGGCCCCTTCATTCACCACGACGGCATTGCGGATCAGTACGGTGTTCATGGACGCGGTATTCGTGCACGCATTTGGAGAACACCGAGGATGGCTTCTTTGAAGATCCCGGAGTTCATCTTGCTTTTCCCCTTGAGCCGATCAACGAAGGTTATCGGCACTTCGGCGATCCGGAATCCTGCCAGCCGCACACGGTACTTCATCTCGATCTGGAACGCATACCCCACGAACTTCACTTCATCGAGCGGCAGTGCTTCCAGTACATGCCGACGGTAGCAGACGAAACCCGCTGTGGTATCGCGAACACCGAGCCATAGGATCATGCGCACATAGAGCGAGGCACAATAACTGAGCATCACACGATCCCACGACCAGTCCTTCACCTGGCCGCCTTTCACGTAACGGGAACCAACGCTCATATCCGCACCACCCTCGGCACAGGCCGTATGGAGCCTTATCAGGTCGTTCGGATCATGCGAAAAATCCGCATCCATCTCGAAGATGTACTGATATCCCTGCGCAATGGCCCACTTGAAGCCGGCGATGTAGGCCGTGCCAAGCCCGAGCTTTCCTGGGCGCTCCAAGAGGTGGATACGACCTGGCGCCTCGGCCATGGACGCTTTCACCATACCGGCGGTCCCGTCGGGAGAGCCATCATCCACAACGAGCACATCGAAGCCTCCCTTCAAGCCGATCACATGTTCAATGATCGCCTGGATGTTCTCCTTCTCGTTGTACGTCGGGATGATGACCAGGCGCTCGTTCACAGGTTCCGGTTGGGCCGCAAAGATAGACCGGGGTGGCTGCCCGATCAGCGCACCAGCGTGACGTGGCCCACCCGTTCGATGCGATTGGTGGTGATGCGGTCCTTCGCCACGAGCTTCCACACATACACACCGATCGGCACTTCGGTACCATCGGCGAAAAGTCCATTCCAGCCTTGTTCTGGATCACTGGTCTCGAACAGTGGTTGACCCCATCGGTCGAAGATGTAGAAGCGATAAGAGCTGGGCTCCACACCGAGCATGATGGGTTTGAAGATGTCGTTCGGTGCGACCCCATCGGGCGTGAACGCATTGGGGACATGCACCAGGAGACCATCCTCCACCTCCACCACTTTACAGATCGAATCTCGACAAGCCTCGGAAGCGATAGCCGTGAGGCAAACGAGGTATTCGCCGCTCACGCCAGCCGCGAAGCTGTACGCTGCGTCTTCCGTGGTGAGCGTGTCTCCCGCGATGTCCCAGATGTGACCGATGGCATTCTCGGACCCGTTATTGAACAGCACATCCGGAGCGAGGGTGTTGATGACCTCCGGAACGTAGGTGAAGTCGGCTGTGGGTCGGTCGAAGACGGTGAAGAGCTCCGGGACCGAGAGGGTATCCGTTCCGCAACCATTCCCGGCATCCACGATCAGCGTAGCTCCGTAGGTACCGCCATCCGTGATCGTGCGTGTGACCGGTGCGCAATCATCGACCTGTTCGCCGTTCCAGAGCAGCCAGGAGCATGAAAGGCCGCCTTGGAAGGTGGTCGATAGTGTGATCGTGACTGGCGTGCAGGCTTCCGCCCCCTCCACTACGAACGCTGCGATGGGAATGGGTACGACATCGACGACCACGCCGGCAGAAACTGTTGGGCAAGGTGCTGTGGCCGCGACGGAATACGTGTAGATGCCCGCTTCGTTGGATGCCGGATCGAACACCCCATTGAACGGATCGCCGTTCGGCGCTATCCAGAAGCCGTCCGGATCCGGAGTCCCACCAAGGGCTTCGAAGAGGTCCACCGTCGTATCACTGTTCGCACAGGTGGTAACAGCACCGTTCGTTCCCGCGCTCACCGCTTCGCTGATCGAGATGGTGAGTTGTGAAACATCATCGACGCATGGTGCGATGGCGGCAACGGTGTACGTGTAGATGCCTGGAGCGCCGGACTCCGGAGCGAAGGCGGCTGGCACGACATCGCCGCTAGGACCCCGCCAAACCCCATCTGGTTCGGGCGTACCGGCCAGCAGTTCGGTCATGATGAAGGCGCCAGCGGACGAGCATTGCACGGTGGTGGCGTCAGCACCGGCATCGGCCACGGGAGCGATGAAGACGTTCACGTTGGCGCTGGCATCCGAACAGGGGGCCAAGGCTGTGACCGTGTAGGTGTAAATGCCGGAAATGTCAGAGGAAGGATCGATGACCGTTGCATGGGCACCTCCATCCGGAGCGGTCCAAGTACCACCCGCATCGAGCGTGCCGGTGAGCCCATCGAAGAGCGAAACAGGCGTAGAAGCAGCGCATATCCCCAGACTACCGCTGGTGCCAGCGACAGGGGCCGTGTTGACAATGACGGTCAAAACGGCTTGGTCTGCAGGACAATCATCCGAAGCAGGAACGGTATAGGTGAATTCGCCACCGACGGAAGAGCTCGGATCCAAGATGGCTGGTACCACATCACCATCCTCATTGGTCCATGTGCCAGTAGCATCTGGGGTGCCTTCCAATTGATCGATCAGTGCGATGGGCGCATTGGTCGAGCAAAGAACGAGCGAGGCATCACCCCCAGCGTTCGCGCCTTCTTCCACCGTGACCTGGACGGTCGCTTGGTCGCTTGGGCAAGCCGCTGCAGTGAAGGTATACGTGTAAGTTCCGCTCGGATCCGTGCTCGGGTCGAAGGTCCCGGAAAAAGAACCGGCCGGACCGGACCAGTTACCTCCAACTTCCGCAGCGGGTCCCAGTAGATCGAACAATTGCTGCTCACCACCGCTTGCGCAAAGGATAAGCGTTGCATCATCCCCGGCATTCTGTGCAGGATCCTCCACAACGTCGATCG
>JAEUTB010000069.1 GCA_016787995.1 Flavobacteriales bacterium
GACCAATCGACGCTAAGGTCCCATTGACCAGGATGCAAGTCATGATTCGCATCTGCCATGAAGCCATTCGCATCCACCAAGCCCGGTGCCCAGGCATTCAGCGCAGCGCGGAACTGCGGGTCAGGAATGAACGTTGGCTGCGCGATAAGCGTGAAAACGGTCGGAAGTAATGCGAAGGAGGCGACAATACGGGCCAAAGAGATCGACATGCGGTTGAAATGGATCGGTTCGTGTGGCAAGCTACAACCGCCATGACACAATAGATGGACACGGGCCACGTTCAAGACCCATGCTGACCACCACCACCCCGCGCCCGCTCCACTGGAGCCTCTTGTTCGTCACCGCGGTGTTCGTCACGCTCCTGCTCTACTTCATCGACGAAGGGCGCTATTCGCTGGAGGGCCTGTTGACGGTGGGCAACGGCATCGCCATGGGGATCTACTTAGTGGGGCTGCTGTTGGGGCTCGCGCTCATGGCGCAGCTCTTCGCCAAGCGCCACCCCAGCCCGGCGCGTACGTTATTGGTGCTTTCACTCGGGACCGTCGTCGGGTTCCTATTCGGGCTACTGCTGATGATGGGTGTTGGTGCCTTGCAGCTCCTAGGCTGACCATGGCACCTTTGGACTTCACTGCTTGATGAGATCCATCGCAAGGGCGCTGTCCTCCTTGGAGCGCACCTAGTGGGATCATGATGCAAGCGCAGCGCTGTGCTGCGAAGGACACTTGTCGTGTGCCCTGAAGGCCAGGTTCGGTTGTGGTGAACGTGGGACGGCACCTCCTCTACCACCTGCATATTTGCAACCACAATGGCCACGCGCTTCATCTTCCTCGTGCTTCGGGAAGTGCACTTGTTGGACTTGGCCGGTCCGGACCAGACCATCCACGAGGCCATCGACTTCGGGGCGGACTTCGAACTGGTCTACTGCGGGATCGGTGGATCGGTGAACACCAGTGCGGGCTTGGGCATCGCGACACTGCAACACTTCCGCGATGTCCGGATCCATGCCGGTGACTACCTGGTGGTACCCGGAGCCCGTGTGAAACACCTCACCTCCGCCGCGTTCAAGGCCAACAAGGAGCTTTTCCAATGGCTGCGCGATGCCCATGCGGCCGGTGCGCACTTGGTGAGCATCTGCGCGGGAGCCTTGGTGCTGGCGCATGCCCGCTTGCTCGATGGCGTGCCTTGCACCACGCACTTCCAGCTCACGGAGAAACTGCGTCAACTCGCTCCGCGTGCGGTAGTGAAGGAGAACATCCTCTACGTGCAACACGAACGGATCCACACCAGCGCGGGTATCGCCTCCGGTGTGGATCTCATGCTGCGCATCGTGGAACAACTCACGGACGGACGGTTCGCGCACAAGGTGGCGCGCGAGCTCGTGGTGTACAGCAGGCGCGACGGTATCAGCGCGCAGCAGAGCGCCTTCACGCAATACCGCAACCACATCCACGCGGGCATCCACCGCGCGCAGGACCATGTGGTGGAGCACATCAGCGAGAAACAGAGTCTGGCCGGGTTAGCGGAAGTCGCCTGCATGAGCGAGCGCAACTTCACCCGCACCTTCCGCAAAGAGACCGGCACCACCGTGCACGCGTACATCAACCGCATCCGGCGCGAGCACATCGAACAATTGGTGAAGAACCCCGACCTCTCGCGCCAGCAGATCGCCAAGCGCGTGGGGCTGGAAAGCGAGAAACAGGTGGCGCGGATCCTGCGCGGCTGAATGGCCGGATATGTCCGTTGAACGGCCCGCGTGCGCGCGGAACAGGCGGTTGTTTTGGTGCACCATTCCGCCGCCATGCACGCACCCCTTCTCGCGATCGTCTTCGGCCTATGCCGACCGTGCCCTGTACCGGGGCCGAACGTGCCGCGAGGTGAGGCGAACATCGATGTGCAGCACATCCGCTTGGACCTGCGTTTCGATCTCGACGGTCGGCGTGCCTCAGGGACCGCAAAGATCACGGTGGCCGCGTTGGACCGCACGGATACGCTGGCACTGGATGCGGGCGAACTGCACATCACCGGCATCACGGCGAACGGCGTGGCGTTGCCCTATTCCT
Source organism: Flavobacteriales bacterium (assembly GCA_016787995.1). GTDB lineage: Bacteria > Bacteroidota > Bacteroidia > Flavobacteriales_F > PHOS-HE28 > PHOS-HE28. The sequence continues at coordinate 2,061 of JAEUTB010000069.1, forward strand.
ACTCCGGTGGAGCTGCGGACGGTGGTCTGCGGATCGCGTTGCCCGCGCAGCATCCGGTGGGCAGGTCGATCACCCTCGCGATCGCTTACAGCACCACGTACGTGAACGAAAGCGACCCGAACAACCTGGGTGGCAGCTTCGGCAAAGGCCTTCGCTTCTTCGCACCCACCACCACCGAACCGCGCAAACGCACGCAAGTATGGAGCATGCCCGAACTGGGCAGCAACCGCTACTGGTTCCCGTGCCACGACGCACTGGGCGATCCGCGCACCGTGGAGGTGATCGCGCAGGTGCCCGAACCGCTCGCCGTGATCAGCAACGGGGAACTCTTGGACCTGCACAAGAACAGCGACGGCACGCGCACCTTCCACTGGAAGAGCGACGAGGCGCACGACAACTACCAAACCTTCATCGTGGTGGGGGAATACACCCGCGTGGAGCAACGCAGCGGCGCTACCCGACTGTACACGTACGGCTACCCCGATGAGCAGGAAGCCACCACCGCCAGCGTGGAACGACTGCCCGCAATGTTGGAATACTTCTCCGAACTCACGGGCATCCCCTACCCTGGCCGCACCTTCAACCAGGTGGTGGTACAGGACTTCGCGTGGGGCCGCAGCGTGGGCACCGGCATGCAAAGCGAGAACATGGTGGACGATCACGGTACGCATGCGGACTTCCTCTACCTGTGGGATGGCATCGAAGCGGAAGGGCTGGCCCAGCAGTGGTGCGGCATGCGCATCCATCTGAGCGAACCGGGGGAAGCGTGGATCAGCCGGGGCCTCGCGCGCTTCCTCAGCGAGCGCTTCAGCGAACACGCCAACGGCCGCAACGAGATGCTCTTGTGGAACCACGCTTTCAACCAGAACACCTACTTGGGCGACTGGTCGAACGGGGTACGTAGGCCGCTCAGCACCTGCCATTACAGTGACCCCATTGAAGTGGTGCAGGACAACTACGTGGTGAACCGGGCATCGCTCGTCTTCCACATGCTGCGCGACAAACTCGGTGATGCCGTCTTTGACGCAGGGCTCAAGACCTTCATGCGCGATCGCTGGGGAAAGTCCGCATGCACTGAAGATGTGCAACGCGCCATGGAAACGGCGGCTGGCCGGCCCCTCGGGTGGTTCTTCGATCAATGGGTGCGTGACATGGGTCATCCCGTCTTCGAAGCAAGCACCGCCTTCGATGCGCAGCAAGGTTCCTTCCGGATCACCCTGCGCCAAACGCAACGGCCGGACAGCACGAGCACCGAGCTGCAGACCCGTTGGTTCCAAGGACACATGGATATCGCGATCGACGGTGAACTGCATCGTGTATGGCTCGAAGCGCAGGAGGAGAACAGCTTCCACTTCCCACTGGTGCGTGCGCCGCGCGTGTTGGTCATTGACCACGAGGGCCAATGGATCAAGGAGCTCGCGATCGAGCTATCGACCGACGAGTGGATCGCACAGTTCACGTCCTCCACCGATGTGATGGCGCGGCAGCAGGCTTCAGGCGAACTCGCACGCATCCATGGCGACAGCACCACAACAGCAGAAGGCAAGCAGGCGATCATCAACGCCTACCACCACGTGATCCGCGACCGCAGCACTTACTGGCGCGTGCGCTACAACGCCATGGCCCAGCTACGGTGGATGATGCCCCAGCCGTTCGATGCGAACACGATCGCCGTTTTGAAGGAGGCGATCGCACACGAAGGATCCTGGAACCGCGCGATCGCCATCACGCTGTTGGGTCTTTCGGCCGATCCCTCGAATGCCGAGTTGTACATCGCCCACCTGCACGATCCCAGCGATCGCGTGGTGAACGCGGCGGCCATCGCGCTCGGCAAGTCCAAGAGTCCGTTGGCCTATGATGCGCTGGTGAAGTTGAAAGACAAGCCCTCGTGGAAGAACCAGAGCTTGATCAGCACCCTGTACGCACTGAAAGAGCTCGGCGACCCGCGCGGTGCGGCCATTGCGCTGGACGCCATCCGCGACGATCCACCCGGCGCACGTTGGACCTTGGCCACACCGGTGTGGGACTATCGCCTGGCCGCCGCGAGCACCTTGGTGGCACTGGGCCGCAGCAGGGACACCTGGTCCATCCTTGAACGCAGGTACACGGCAGCGTTGAACGAGGACGATGTGAACGACATCTTCAGCAACATCCTGCTCATGGTGACCCTCGGCGATGAACGGACACGCGCGTTTTTCCCGGAACTGCGGACCCGCTACAAAGCCGATGCGAACGCATTAAAAGCGGTGGATGCCTTCGAAGCCCAGTTGGACCAAGTGCTCGCCAAATGAACGGGCATACGCTTCAACCCTATGCTCCGCGACCGGTCCGATACCTCGGCATCCACCACTGTGACGGTTGGCGGATCAAGACCTACAGCATTTCGGCGCAGCGCAAGCGCGTCGGCGAGGACGGGGTAGCGCAGGTGAGGTCCCTGCTGCCCGGCTGGTTGGCACAGCACACGGCCTATCCGCTGGACAGCTACCGCATCGCCAGCCTGATCCTGCACGAAGGCCGCGAGGGCTGCTTCGCCATCCTCAGCTGGTGGATCGACAGCAACATGTTGCAGACCCAGGTACACCTGGCCACGGATCCGGAGCGCCGGGACTTCCGCCTTTTCAGCGACCGGGGCATCTTCACGTGCATTTGGGAAATGGCCGTGCTGTGGTTCGAGCGCAATGCCTGGGTGCAACACGTGCTCGCACAACCCGACGATCCCCACGGCATCGACCGCTACCTCGCTCAACACCTCAACGCAGACGTATGACCCTTTCCCGCTCCCAACTCCAACCCCTACCGGCCTACTTCGATCGTTACATCGAGCAGTGCGACGATGTGGATGTACAGACGGCCTTGCTGATCGCCTTGGATGAACTGGAACACGCGCCACTGGACGAATGGGAACAGATCGGGGACCGCGTGTATGCCCCGGGCAAGTGGACCATCAAAGACATCCTCCAGCACCTGATCGATACCGAACGCGTCTTCAGCTACCGCGCCACCTCCTTCGCGCGGGGAGAGGCCGAGGTGCAGGGCTACGACGAAGAACACTATGGTCGTGAGGCGCGGGCCACCCGGCGCACGCTGACAGACCTTCACGAGGAAGCGATGGCCGTTCGCCGCTCCACCATCCATCAATTCCGGTCGTTCGATGAGGCCATGCTATCGCGTGTGGGACAAGGGTTCAAGGGGCCTTACAGCGTGCACAGCATCGGCTTCATCATCGCGGGGCATCAACGGTGGCATTCCCGCATCATCGAAGAGCTGTATAGCGCCTTGGGTGCTCGAGCAACCGGTGTGTAGAGGTCAGCGGCCCCAAGGATCAAGGGTGGATCGAGCAATGGAAGGTCTGTGGATGCATGCATGTCCATGGATCGTACTGCGTTGTGGGACGCGCGAATGACACGTGCTTGGCATAGTCCTTGTCAAACACGACCTTCATCCCATGAACCTCCGCCTCGTCCTGCCCTTAGTCACATTCCTCGCCACCCCTGCCCTCTTCGCCCAAGGAGGAACCACCACGCCTGAACCGGTCCGGGTGGAGGAGCGCGTGGTGGGTGACGAGACCATCACCGTAGAACCCATGCGGGCGGATGAACCTGTGCATGATGTGAATGTGGTATTCACCGTTGTGGAGGAAATGCCGGAGTTCCCGGGCGGACAGGAAGCCCTGATGAAGTACTTGTCGAGTAGGATCGAGTATCCTGAAGAAGCCATGCAGGAGAACATCGAAGGAATAGTCTTCATCAGCTTCATCGTGGAGCAAGATGGCCGTATCTCCAACGTGAAGTCGTTGCGTGGTCTTGGCGGTGGCCTCACGGAAGAAGCCATCCGGGTGGTGAAGGGCATGCCGAATTGGTTGCCCGGCAAGCAGCGTGGCGCACCGGTACGCGTGCAATACAACCTTCCGATCCGCTTCAAGCTTTAGTGCCTAGCAGTACCCATGCAACGGTCCCTTTTCATTGGTGTACTCATCTGCTGGACCGCCGTCGCGCCGGCCCAGTCGCCGGACATCGACGCTTGGATGCACCGGCACTTCAGCGGTAAGCCCAGCGTGAAGGAGGACACGAAGGCTGACGACGCGCTCTATGCTGCGCTGGGCCTGGACAGCCTGCGCAAGAACCGGTTCATCGGCGAAGTGCAGGGCACCGCGCGGTCGCCGAACGGTTCGATGCCGGTGCGGTTCATCCTGTGGACCGATACGCTGGAAGCCATCCTGCACCTCACCCGGCCGGGCGACACCACCACCTACGTGGCCGATCTACGGAACAACACCATCGCCATACACACCACCGGCACTTCGGAGGGTGAAGTGAACTCCTCCCTCGCCGACCTGCGCGAGCGCGTGGTGGTGAACTGGTATCACTATAAGGACGATGGTTCGCCGTGGCGCGTGAACCGCGTGAAGCCCTACAACACGGTCGGGGGGGTATTGGCGGAACAGGACATGCAGCGGTGGAC
>JAEUTB010000087.1 GCA_016787995.1 Flavobacteriales bacterium
AACCCATTCCATCCCGGGTGCGTAGAACACCCTTCGCGATAGCGTAGCGATGCTTTTCAACTCGATCGATTTCGCGGTATTCCTACCGATCGTCTTCGTGCTCTACTGGGCGCTGCGTCAGCGCCTGATGCTGCAGAACAGTTTCCTGATCCTCTCGGGGTTCGTGTTCTATGGCTGGTGGGACTGGCGCTACCTGGGCCTGCTCATCTTCACCTCGGGCACCGATTACCTGGTGGCTCTCGGTATGGAGCGCTCCACCGATGACCGGCGTCGCAAGGCTCTGCTGATGGTGAGCCTCGTGGCCAACTTGGGTCTGCTCGGGTTCTTCAAGTACTACGACTTCTTCATCACCAGTTTCCATTCGGCCTTCACTGTGCTGGGACTGCCCTTCAACCTGCGCACGTTGAACCTCGTGCTTCCCGTGGGCATCAGCTTCTACACCTTCCAGAGCTTGAGCTACACCATCGATGTGTACCGCAAGCAGTTGAACGCCACACGCCACCCGATCACCTTCTTCGCCTTCGTCAGCTTCTTCCCGCAAATGCTGGCCGGACCGATCGAACGCGCGCGCCACATGATCCCGCAGTTCGGGAACCTGCGCACCTTCGATATCGCCATGGCGCGCGATGGGGTGCGGCAGATGCTGTGGGGCCTGTTCAAGAAGATCGTGGTGGCCGACAACTGCGCACAGATCGTGAACCACTTCTATGCCGCACCGGAGCAGCACGGCGGGGCCACCTTGTTGCTCGCCACGGTGCTCTTCGCCTTCCAGATCTATGGGGACTTCAGCGGATACAGCGACATCGCCATCGGCTGTGCGCGCCTGTTCGGCTTCGAACTGATGCGCAACTTCGCATTCCCCTACTTCAGCCGCGACATCGCTGAATTCTGGCGGCGCTGGCACATCTCGCTCAACACCTGGTTCCGCGACTACCTCTACATCCCGCTCGGCGGAAGCAAAGGCAGCAAGGCCTTGGTGGTGCGCAACACCATGATCATCTTCCTCGTGAGCGGTTTCTGGCACGGCGCCAACTGGACCTTCATCGCATGGGGCGCCATCAATGCCATCTTCTTCCTGCCTCTGGTGGTGCTGGACCGGCACAAGAGCATGAGCGGTACTGTGGCCGAAGGACGGTGGTTCCCGAACCCCAAGGAGCTCATGCAAATGGCGCTCACGTTCGGCATGGCCTGCTTCGCTTGGATCTTCTTCCGTGCGCAAAACATGGATCAAGCGTACACGGTGATCGGCCATATCCTTTCCCCATCGCTCTTCGAGACACCTGCCGTGTCGAGCATGCTGACGCTGGCGATCTCCCTGTTCGGTATCGGCCTCACCGTGCTGATCGAATGGATCAGTCGTGACCGGCAGCACGGATTGCAGCTCGATGGCCGGGCCACGAAACCGATGCGTTACGCGTTGTACTACACGCTCATCGCCATCATCATCGTATGTGCTCCGTTGGGCGGTGGTGAATTCATCTATTTCCAGTTCTGAGCCATGGTGCGCCGCTTCCTCCTCCAGTGCCTGAAGCTCTCGCTGCCCTTGTTCGGCTTGTTCGCCTTGGTGGCGTGGGTGGATCCGTACTGCTTGTACCATACGGGTGGTCCGGTGCCACGCGCGTTGAAGGAGAAGAACCTCTATCACAGCGGCCGGACCATGCCCTTCAGCAACATGATGTGGAAGCTGGTGGACTACCGGCGCGACCCGAAGGCCAACATCCTGATCGGCGACAGTCGACTTTCCTACTTCGACCTTGACAGCCTCTTCGCACTTACCGGCGATCGCTACTACAACCTCGGCGTACCGGGCGGGAACTATACCACCATCGACCACACCTTCCACTTCGCCGATAGCCTGGCCACCCTGCGGAATGTGATGATCCAGGTCTCGTTCCGCGGCATGCATGCGAGCCAGAACTTCGACATCTATGCGGAGCCGGCAGGTATCCTGAAAGAACCTTGGACGTACATGTACAACCGCAGGGTGATCGAGGCCGCCGGGTTGAACGTGTACAGCAGCCTGTTCCCCAACAGCCTCTCCTACGATGTGCCCGGTGAGGACCAGTGGCGTTCGGTGCTTGAGGCTGAACGCGGGGCCGCCGAACAGTGGAGCATGGACACCACGGTCTACCATAAGCTGCACGTGATCGCAGACCGTTGCAAGGCCGAAGGTGCACGGTTGATCCTGGTCGAGTACCCCACCCACCCCGACCTGCAGCGCATCATGCACGACGCCGGGTTGAGTGAAGCGCGTGAGACGTACCTCGCCCGCCTGCGGACCATGGCTACGGTCATCGACCTCGATCGTCCAGGTCTGTTCCCCGCCGACCGGAGTTTCTGGCGCGACCCCCTGCACCTGACCGTGGAGGCCCAGCGGGCATTGATCCCGAAGATCTGGGGCTTCGCAGGGCTTGAACCCGGCATGGACGGAGCCTCCAACTGAGGAAAAGGGCCTTTCGTCGTCACTTGATCAGACTGCTATCGATCCCGAATTGTCATTCGTCGGGTGTGGCATGGCACTGGTAGAATGCCCGTCAATTCCGACGAAACCGCATAGCCCGGGTGTGGAGCAGCACGCTTGCCGGACCAAGGGGGGGACGAAGCCGTTGACCTTGGCCTGAAATGGCCGTCGTTCAAGGAGTTGCACTGGATTCGTGTTGGTGCCAGGGCCTAGCTTTGGGCCGTTATGCACATGCTCTCCCTTGCTCCTGTTGAACACCAAGTGTGCCTAGCTGCGGAACGACTCCAACACCCCCGTGTTGGACACCGGCCCTCGCAGCCCTCTTAAACACTTGTTGTTCTGCCTTTTAACGACCTACTGACCGAACCTTTGAGCATGCTCCGCTCCCTGACCCTCACGATCGCCCTACTTACCACGGCTGCGGCCATCGCCCAATCCTCCTCGGAACGGGCCGCGGTGCGCGTCACCGCCACGGTGCAGAACACGCCCTCCATCACCCTGTCGTGGGCGCCGATCGCCAGCACCACTTCGCTCACCATCTATCGGAAAGCGAAATCCGCCACTTCCTGGGGTTCTGCGGTTGCCACACCAGCCTCCACCGCCACCTCTTGGACGGATGCCAGTGTAAGCCTCGGTGTGAACTATGAATACAAGATCGTCCGGGTCTCGGCAGGCGTCACCGGAACGGGTTACATCAACACCGGGGTACAAGTGCCTGTGGTGGATTATCGCGGAAAGATCATCCTGCTCGTGGACAACACCCTTTCCGCATCGCTGAGCGCGGAATTGACGGTGCTGACCAACGACCTGCGGGCCGACGGGTGGGGCGTGATCCGCAGCGATGTTTCCCGCACGGCTTCAGTGGCCAGCATCAAGAGCATCATCCAAGGCCACTACAACAACGACCCGGCCAACGTGAAGGCCCTTTACATCATCGGGCACGTTCCGGTCCCGTACTCGGGTAACATCACCCCGGATGGCCACGAGGACACCCGCGGTGCTCGGCCGACCGATGCGTACTACGCTGACATGGACGGCGTATGGACGGACAACTCGGTCAATAACACCATGACCACGCAGCAGCGTACATGGAACACCCCAGGCGATGGGAAATTCGACCAGAGCGACCTGCCTTCGAGCGTTGAACTTCAAGTAGGGCGCGTGGATATGTACGACATGCCGGCCTTCGGAACCACCGAGGTGCAACTGTTGCGCAACTACCTGAACAAAGCCCATAACTATAAGGTGAAGGGTTGGACCCCGGAACAACGCGCCGTGTTGGTGGACAACCTGCAGTGGTTGGGTAACCCCGTAGCGGGCAGCGGCTGGCGTGCTTCAGCGCTCGTGGGCCAGATCAGTCCAGTGCCTCCAGCCCCCGTGCTGAGCTTCAAGAACTATATCAACGGGCAGAGCTACCTGTGGACCGCACACTATGGCGGTGGCCTGATCGCAACGGACGGAGGTGTGACCACCTACAATGGGACCGACGGCGGTATCACCACGCAAGAGTTGGCGAGCAGCGTGACCATGGGCGGCGTGTTCAACATGGCCCTCGGCAGCTTCTTCTACGACTTCGACAGCCGCAACAACTTCCTGCGCGCCGTGATCGCTCGCGGCGATGGCCTGACCAACTGCTGGGCGGGGATCCCCGCGTGGTACTTCCACCACATGGGTTTGGGAGAGAACATCGGTTACAGCGTGGCGGCCAGCATGAATAACACGGGGTTGTACGCCCCTTTGACCGAAGGCTGGCAGAGTTCCATCGGCCGTACGCACATGAACCTGATGGGGGATCCCACCTTGCGGATGAAGATGGTATCGCCACCGTCCAACCTCACGGTGACGAACTCCAACGGGAATGCTTCATTCGCCTGGACGGCGAGCACCGAAGCCAGCGCTGGTTATCACATCTTCCAAGTGGATGCCACCACGAACGTCACCACCCGGCTGACCACCACACCGGTGACGACGACGACGTGGACCAGCGGAACCGTTCCATTCGTGGCAGGACGTCAGTACATGGTGCGCGCCGTGAAGCTTGAAGTGGGCGCCAGCGGCAGCTACTACAACCAATCCTTGGGGGCCCTTGCCGTTTCCTCCGGTACCGGAAGCGCCGACTGCTTGGGCGTGATCGGCGGTTCCGCCACGGTAGGCACGCCTTGCAACGACAACAATGCGTGCACCACCAACGACGTGTACAACGCCAGTTGCCAGTGTATAGGCACACCCATCACCCCTGCGGCCACCATCAGTGCTGCAGGAGCCACCACGTTCTGCACCGGGGGCAGCGTAGTCTTGAACGCGAACACGGGTGCAGGATACAGCTACGCATGGCAGAGGAATGGCACGGTGATCACAGGGGCCACGAGCAGTTCCTACACCGCCACCCAAGCCGGCACCTACACGGTGACCGTGACCTACAGCGGCTGTTCATCGACCTCGGCGAACACCACGGTGACCGTGACCAGCGCACCGACCGCGACCATCGCTGCGGGGGGAAGCACGTCCTTCTGTAACGGAGGCAGTGTGGTGCTGAACGCGAACACGGGAACCGGCTTCACCTACGTGTGGCGTCGCAATGGAACAGCGATCTCCGGCGCGACAAGTAGTTCTTACACCGCCACCCTGGCCGGCACCTACACCGTGGTGGTGAGCATCGGTTCTTGCTCTGCGACCTCCAGCTCGACCACGGTGACCGTTGCCGGTGGCACAGCGCCCGTTGCCACGGCGCAAGGATCGACGAGTTTCTGCAACGGTGGCAGTGTGGTCCTATCCACCACCACCGCCACCGGCAATACCTATCAATGGCGCTTGAATGGCGGTACGATCAACGGCGCCACGTCCAGCTCCTACACGGCCACCCAGACCGGTAGCTATTCGGTAACGGTGAACAACGGAACTTGCACCGCCACCAGCAACGCTATCAGTGTGAGTGCCTCCGGCTCATTGGCCACTCCGGTCATCACCGCGAATGGGCCCACGAGCTTCTGCTCCGGCGGGAATGTGATCCTCACCACCCAACAGGCGTCGGGCAATACGTATCAATGGTACGTGGATGGCGAGGCGATGGCCGGAGCTACATCCTATGCGTACACGGCGTTCTGGAACGGGGCCACGACCGTGCGGGTCACCAACGGCGGCTGCTCGGCGACATCGGCACCCGTGAACATCGCTGTAGGTAGCCAGCCCTCCGCGACGATCTCCGCTGGCGGCCCCACCACGTTCTGCAATGGGGGCAGCGTGGTGCTCAGTGGCAACACAGGAACCGGCTACACCTATTCCTGGGCGCGCAACGGCACCACGATCAGTGGCGCCACGGCTAGCAGCTACACCGCCACACAGGCCGGTAGCTACACCCGTACGGTGAACAACAATGGCTGCACCGCGACCTCCAGCGCCGTCACGGTATCCGTTGCAGCAGGTAGTGCTCCGACCCTGACCGCACAAGGCGCCACCAGTTTCTGCTCAGGTGGTAGCGTGGTGCTTTCCACTGCAACAGCCACTGGCAATAGCTACGTATGGCGCAGGAACGGCACCATCATCAGCGGCGCCACCAGCAGCACCTACACCGCGACACTCGCGGGCAGCTATACGGTCTCCGTGACCAACGGCTCCTGCTCGGGTACCAGCAATACGATCAGCGTGACAGTTTCCACCTCCAGTACGCCAACGCTGACGGCACAGGGATCAACGAGTTTCTGCACGGGTGGTAGCGTGGTGCTTTCCACAGCAACAGCCACGGGCAACAGCTACGTGTGGCGCAGGAACGGCACCACCATCAGCGGCGCCACCAGCAGCACCTACACCGCGACTCTGGCGGGCAGCTATACGGTCTCCGTGACCAATGGCTCCTGCTCGGGTACCAGCAATACGATCAGCGTCTCCGTCTCCACCTCCAGTACGCCAACGCTGACGGCACAGGGATCAACGAGTTTCTGCTCGGGTGGTAGCGTGGTGCTTTCCACGGCATCGGCCACTGGCAACAGCTACGTATGGCGCAGGAACGGCTCCACCATCAGCGGCGCCACCAGCAGCACCTACGCCGCGACGCTGGCGGGCAGCTACACGGTGAGCGTGACCAACGGTGCCTGCTCCGGGACGAGCAATGCCGTAACGGTCACCGTTTCCGGCTCTGGTACCACACCAGTGATCACAGCTCTGGGCGCAACGAGCTTCTGCTCCGGGGCCAATGTGATCCTTACCACCCAGCAGGCCAGCGGCAATACCTATCAATGGCGCTACAACGGCGTGGTGATCTCCGGTGCCACCAGCTACGCGTACACCGCGTACCTCAATGGTGCGTTCACGGTGACGGTGAGCAACGGTACCTGCACGGCCACCTCGGCCCCGATGAACATCACGGTGGGCTCTGCGCCGCAAGCCACGATCACGGCATCGAGTCCCACCTCGTTCTGCGCGGGCGGCAGCGTGACCCTGAACGCCAATACCGGAACGGGCCTCTCTTACGCTTGGTTCCGCAATGGCTCGGCGATCAGCGGTGCTACGGGTAGCAACTACGTGGCCACGCTCACAGGGGCCTACACCGTTCAAGTGACCAACAACGGATGCAGTCGAACCTCCGGTACGGTGAACGTGGTGGCCAACGGTGCCCCCACCGTCAGCTGTTCGAACAATGCGGGCGCGGGCACGGTCAGTGTGACTGTATCCGGCGGTCTGGCGCCCTATAGCTACAGCTGGAACACTTCGCCGGCCAGCACGAGTTCTACCGCTACCGTATACAATTCGGGGACCTACACCGTAGTGGTGACCGATGCACGCGGCTGCACGGCCACGTGTTCCACGACCATCACGGTGAACTCCGTGGATGAATGCACCGGCATCCGCACGGAGACCCAGAGCACCTGGGGTGCCACACCGGGCGGTGGTAACATGGGCTTCTACATGGTGAATAACTTCGCTTCGGCCTTCACCGCCCCGAATTACCTCACCATCGGGTGCGGTTCTCGATTCCTTCGCTTCACGAACGGGTATGCCGTAGCCAACTTCCTGCCATCGAACGGAAGTGTATCGCAACTGCCCAGCGGAACGATGGTGAACCCCACCAATTACAGCAATAGCTTCGCTGCCGAGCTCGTGGCGCTCAAGCTGAACGTTCGCTTCGATGAATTCTACACGAACTTCAGTCCATCGTACATCCTGTTGAAGGACATGGTGGTGGCGAGCGGTCTCTTCGCAGGATGGACCGTGCAACAGGTCATCGATGCGGCGGACCAGAAGATCGGCAACTGTGGCAACAGCTATACCCGAGAGGCGCTGAACGCTGCGCTCGTCGCCATCAATCAGGGTTATGCCGGTGGCACTACGAACAGTGGTTACCTGGTGTGCCCCAGCAGTGGCTTCGCTCCAGAGCCGGTCGAGGAATTCACTGCCGTCATGGCGAAGTCGATCGAAATGGAACCGATGAGCGTGGACGTGTTCCCGAATCCGACCAATGGTCTCACGACATTCTTCTTCACGCCCACTTCGGAGGAGGGTCAGACCACCTTGCTCGAGATCCGCGCCCTGAACGGAGCCCTCGTGCAAAGCCGCCAACTCGGTGTGCTGCCTGCTGGTGAGCCACAACGTGTGGAATGGGATGCGACAGATTCCCGAGCAGGGCTGTATCTCTACAGGATCATCACAGGTTCGCAAACCGTGAATGGCAAGCTGGTGGTGGAGTGATCCCGACCCTTCCCTTACAGAAGGCCTCATCGTCCGGATGGGGCCTTCTGCATTCTATCTGGATCCTGAGCCCTTACGCGGGTCGTACTTGTACGGATCCTTCTGATCATCCAAGCTGAAGTGTTCTTCTCGGGAAGAATACGAATGACCATGTGGCTCCCCCTGTGCTGAGCCCTGGAGGACCACGAAGATCTTGGAACCACACACCGCCCTTGACAGTCAAGGAAACCCGCCGTACGATGCCCAGCCCCCACCTTTCCCCGTTCCGTTACGACCGTTCCAACTAATTCATTCGTTGGTCGACTATATTCTTAGTTATACTTGCACCATGGAACGTTTGACCAAAGCCGAAGAACAGGTGATGCAGGTGCTATGGAAGTTGGGCCCCTCCTTCGCGAAGGACGTACTCGCCGCCATGCCCGCACCAAGACCCGCCATCACCACCGTCAGCACGATCATCCGTATCCTCGAAGAGAAAGGGTTCGTAGCGCATGAAGCCTATGGACGTAGCCATCGGTACCATGCGGTCATCAGCAAACAGGCCTACGGTGATCGCTCGGTGAAGAAACTGCTGAAGGACTACTTCGGCGGCTCCCCCACCGCGATGGTCTCCGCCTTCATCGAACGCGAGCAGCTTGATGCCTCGGAACTGGACGGTTTGCTCAAGCTCATCAAGGATCATAAGAAGAAGCGTTGACCATGGAAGCGATCATCTACTACGTCAAGGTGAACATCGTGTTCGCCGTGCTCTTCGGCATCTATGCATCGACCATGCGAAAGGAGACCGGCTTCCACGCACGGCGGGCATGTTTGCTCGCCCTACCATTCCTGGCACTGACCATCCCCTTCCTTCAGGTGCCCGCTCTAAGCGCACTGGACATGCCATCCATCGAGTTGCCAGCGATGACCGTCAACCCGTCCGTCGATCCTGACCAGCAGTCCACCCTATTGGAACGTATCATTCTGCTCCACCTGGTCGTTTCGGCCTTCCTCTTACTCGCCTTGATCATCCGTATCGAACGAACCTTGCGCGCGCTGCGCAGCGGCCTGGGTGAGGCGGGGTCATTCTTCGGACATGTGCACGTGCCACTGGGGTTGCCCAGCACGGACCATGCGACCATCCTTGAGCATGAGCACGTGCATGTGCGCGAAAAACACACTTTCGATGTGCTCCTCTATGAAGTCCTTTCGGCCTTCTTTTGGAGTGTTCCGCTATGGCGCATCACGCTCCGCGAAGTACGCCTGGTGCATGAGCTCATCGCGGATCGGCACGTACATACCCTTCACGCCGATTACCCGGGCCTGTTGCTCGCCCACAGCCTACGCACCTCAACGGCCACCATCCATCACACGTTCTCCAACTCAACCTTGAAAACCCGGATCACGATGCTGTACAACGAACGATCACCCCGACGCACGCTTTACAAACTGCTGCTGGTGCTGCCGGCCACACTCATCGCCTTCGGACTCGTCTCCTGGCGCATGACACCATCTTCTGCACCTACATCCGATGCCATCGTTTTCACCGGAGCGGACACACCGGCGGAATTCCCCGGGGGATCAACCGCATTGATGAAGCACCTTGCCGCGCACATCCGTTATCCGGAGAAGGCCATCACCGATGGTGTTGAAGGCACGGTGTACGTTTCGTTCAACATTCTCTCCAGCGGAACGGTGAGCAAGGTCATGCTCAAGCGTGGTGTTCGAGCCGATATCGACGCTGAAGCCATCCGCGTGGTCTCCGAACTGCCCAACTGGAAACCCGCTACTTCCAACGGCAAAGCAGTGAACAGCGAAATGGTCCTTCCGATCGCCTTCGCGCTGACCGCCAAATAAGCGCACTGACCAACTCGGTGGAGCGATATACGCAAGGCCGGACCTCCTTCTGGGAAGTCCGGCCTTGTCCTTCTTCGCTGGCTTACCCCTTGCGGGTGAACGAACTGATGGCGTTCTCCGCTTCTTCGCGGCTGATGCCGAGTCGCTTTTGGAGTTTGCCGTAAAGCTCATCCTCCTTGCCCTCGGCGTACACCAGGTCATCATCCGTCAGTTCAGCGTACTTCTGCTTCAGCTTGCCCTTGATCTCGTTCCAATTCCCTTGGATCGTATCGCCCACCTGTTCCGCCTTCCTGGCCAGCGTGTGCTTCATCTCCTCTCCTTTGTTGTTCATGATCGGTCGTTGTTGGTCCATGCTGATGCTCCCATGTACCATGCCGCATCGCCTTCACACACAAAATGAGCTTAGAAGCGCCGTTCCCTGTGGAAGATCATCCCCCGACGACGACCGATCGTAGCGCCAGTGCCACGTCGCGGACATCCGATCCTGAAGTATCTTCACCAAATGCCTATCTGCATCGACCTCGCCAACCTTGTCATCACCCGATCGGCGGTCATCAGCAAATATCCCGGTGGCCTTATCGGATTCCGGAACGAGACGGGATTCGATCCCCAGGGAAAGGCCGACCAGGAGGACCACGAACTCCTCTGCTTCGGAGCCATGGAGTTGGACGACCTATGGGGCCACGTGCTGCACTTACGAAATGCAGGACTGCATTACTCGGATGAGCACCCGGAAGAGAATGATATGGTGTTGATCGCTCGTTACGGAGGCCCGGTGAACGTGCCACGGTGGTTACGGTACAACGGTCTTTATGCCTGGCATAAGGACTGCTCGGCAGAGAAACAAGAGCTGGTGCGGAACATCGTGAAGCTGGATGTTCAAGAATTCCTCGCACGGCAGGAACGTGGTGAGATCCCTGTAGGCACGATCCCCTGATCATTGCACGGCGAATAGCGTCAACGCATCCCCGTCCTGTCATTCGTCAGTTCTACACACCGGAACTGCCGGTACTTTCATCGGAATGGAAGTTCCCGGCTTTCGCCCACGCTTCAAGTTCGTCTCCCCATTGTCCGGTGAAGCGATCGCCGAGCGCATCCGTGCGCGGCTCAGCAAGAACGACCATGGTGGTATCTGGATGAAGGATACCCACATGCACCTTCTGCTCAACTTCCCACGCCGAACCTCTGAGGCATGGACACCCCAGATGGATATCTCCTTCGAACCGCTCGAAGACGGCAGGACCGTGGTCCGGTGCCTCATCGGGCCCGTATCAACGATCTGGATGCTCTTTGCTGGTGGCTACCTCGCCCTAAGTCTCCTTGGACTCACCGGCATCACCCTGGGTATCGCGCAACACTTGCTTGGCCATACACCGTGGGGCTACTACGTTGTCCCCTTCGTGGTCATATGCCTCGGTGTACTCGTCCACCTGGAACGCACCGGGCGTAGGCGTGCACAGGCCGATATGCTCCACCTGAAACGGGTCGTGGATGAGGCCCTTGGTTGCGACTGTTTGAAACTGGCGACCGATCAAGGGATGTGACCATCAGGGTCCGCGCCTGTGCTTCAGCATCTGGGCTGTACATGTCACCTTTTGTCGACTTCTGCGACTATACACGTGGTGGAAACCATGACCACCGTACATCACCGATGCGCATCCTATTCATCGCCCTGCTGCTCGCCGCTTGTTCCACCAGCCCTAGAACACAGCCCGCGGAGCTCATGCGCAAGCTCCATCCGATCATGTCCTTCTCGGCAAGCGCCCCGGATATCGACCACATTCTCCTCACGCAACGTACCTGTGCTCTTTACGTGGCCTTGCGGTCGCATGCGTGGAACGAGCCCATCGCCTTCGGTCGCGACCTGGACGATAGCATGGTGCACTGGAACATGTGCCCCGGTGGGACCATGGTTGCTTGCGTGAAAGCGCCGGACGCGCAAGGCGACACCATTATCACGGGTATTCCCTGGCCGTACTGAGGGCGTGATGCGTCTGCGGTAGGATCCACGTAGCAGGGCGCATGGCTCCACCGCGTCAGATCAACCTTCGCCCGTAGGCCTGTCGTTCGATCAACGTCTTTTCAGCGCTGGATAAGCAATCGACCCCTTCGAAAGCCGTCTGCTGATCGCACTTCAACGGTGTAGGCGCCATTGGAGAGGTTCATGACATCCAACGAATGCGACACCGTATTCGGCCGAACTGAAAGTACGACGGTCCCACTTACGTCGAAGACCTTCACCTCGGACACCTCATACAGTTCGTGAGACAAGGTCACAGGAACGTCATCCACGACGGGCATGGGGTGCAAACCCAACGGCAATGGAGTCTGTTGATCGCCAAGGCCATTGATATCGGCGTTGAGGTTCCTTAGAATAGTACCGAATTCGCCTACGACGTATCCCACCTCCTCCGACGGGAAGTGGACATCGAAGAAGGTCAGGTTGCCTCCGTCGAACCCATTCGGCAGTCGTTCCCAAGTGTCGCCAGCATCGATCGTTCGAAGGATACTACCGCCATTCCCGACGGCATAGCCCAGGTTCGCTCCTGTCCAATGCATGGCGAATAACGACTGGCCGTCGGGCATTCCATTCGAGAGAGCCTCCCAGGTAGTACCACCATCGGTGGTCTTGTAAAATTCATCGGAAACACCGAGGATGTAACCCGTGTTCGCATCGGTGAAGCGTACATCCCACAACCACGTATCCGAGATCGTCGGCAAGGTGTTCCAGACCGCTCCACCGTTCGTGGTCTTCAGAATGGTCCCAAGTTCTCCAACAGCGAAGCCTGTATTCGGGCTGGTGAACTGCACCGCTGTAAGGAAGCCGCCTTGCATGCCGAGCTGCTGCACCCATGTGGCCCCTGCATCGGTGGTCTTGTAGATGGTATTGAAGTCGCCGACGATGAAACCCGTGGTCGCATTGAAGAAGTGTACGGTGGACAAGGCCCAAACGGTGGGCATGGTCTGTACGACCCAAGTCTCTCCACCGTCCGTGGTGCGCACGACAGCACTTCCTGTGCCGACTGCAGTACCATGGTCCTGATCGATGAAGCGCACGGAACTGAGCCGCTCCAACGTACCACTCTCTTGTTCCTCCCAACTGACACCGCCATCCGTTGTCTTGATGATGGTCCCCATTTCACCAACGGCCCATCCGGTGTTCTCATCCACGAAGTGGACACCATAGAGCGTCTCTTCGATGCCGGTGTTCAACGCTGTCCATTGCGCAGGAGCTACGCTGAACGCTGATCCCGTGAGGACTACAAGAAGTGCTTTCTTCATGCCCGTTTGACAGCGCTTTCCCTGTAGCGTTGTCCGGTCACGGGGCGGACGGGGTCGACCGTGATGAACCGGGAGAAGGGACTACCGCGGTCTCGGGTTCACGTCATCCGCCGTTCAGAAGTGCATTACGGATGCAGGATCCATCAGCAGCAATGGAACGTTGGCCAAGAGCGTCGGTTCGATCATCGACCAGCCACCACGAACTTCTCGACGCGAGAGCCCGACCGATCCTTCAACACGATGTGATAAAGGCCATCACGAAGTTCAGGAAGGCGCACGAGTGTTGGTCCACCAACATTCAAAAGGCTCGAATGGACCAGGCGACCGGCCGCATCCATGATCGCCCAGTGCATGCCGGGTTCAACATCCACCAACAAACCATCATTCGTATGTAACAATACGGACCCTCGCACCAACGGTTCGGCGAGCCCTGTTGATAAGGCTTGGTAGCCGATCTCCTTCACTACCGCGAAGATGCTCTGAGGGCCATACGTATCCAGCCGCATCCAGCCGTAGTGCGCGACCCCCTGCTCCACTTTCTTGAAGACCAGGAAGCCATCCACGACGGCGTTCCAAGCATGAAGGTCAGCGGCCACCGCTCCGGGCAGTGTCTGATAAGCGGAATGGTTCATGTAAAAGACATCCGCGTACGATTCCGCTCCTGTGGTCTGCTCACCAAGGCTAAAGATCCGAGGAACGTCCACGGTGACGGGGCCACCTAATACAAGATCCACCGAATCAACGGCTGTGGCGGTGGCCAGCGTGGTCGAGTCGCCGCAGAGGATCTCCAAGCTTTGACCTGACCCTTGACCACCGAAATACCGACGACTGCGCAACGAAAGGTCCACCGAACCATCGTTGTCCGGATCGAAAGCGTATTGGTCCAGACCCATGGCGGGCCCTTCCACAGTGTCTTCTACTTGGAGTACTTCCATAGGAGGCTCAGGTACTCCCACAGTGAATACCCCAGGTTGAGCGAACCCTTGTGTGTTGACGCCAAGTGCGCAACAGACCAGCCCAGGAAGAACGAAGCGTTGCATCATCTCCTAAAGGTAGGAACACCGATCCGATGGTGATGCTAATGGATCCACCTCTGCGATGAACTATCGGTCTTGTATCTACAGAGCTAGGATCAAGGAAACCCGGTTTCCCATTAACGACTGCAAGACCATTCCAAATCCGCTGACAGCCGTCGTCATGCTATCAGGCTCCTCCAGATCGTAACCCGTTCGCCACCACGCGCGTCCCATCCGCCATGAAACCCATTCTCGTGCGGCTCGGGATCCCATTCCTTCCACTCTTCTTCCTGCAGGCAACATTGCAAGCGCAATTGAATGAAGGCGGGATGATCGCGGCGTTCGACGATGCGCTCATCGCACGTTTTTCACAAGACGCTCCCGGTGGTGCTGTGCTCATCGCCCGTGGCGACAGCATCCTTTACGAAAAAGCGATCGGCCTCGCTGACCTGAGCACCAAGCAAGCGCTGACCTCGCGTCATCAGTTCCGCATCGCCAGCGTGACCAAGCAGTTCGCCGCGGTGGCCATCCTGCAATTGGCAGGTGCCGGGAAATTGAAGCTCGGAGATGAGATCCAGAAGTATGTGGACTTCCCCGTGAAGGAACACCCCATCACCATCGAGCACCTGCTCACCCACAGCTCCGGCATCCCCGACTTCACGCGGACCGCTGCGTATACACCCGAGGCCTATGCCAAGCCTATCACGCTACCCGAGCTGTTAGCCTTGTTCGCGAACGAGCCCTTGGAGTTCGCTCCCGGAAGCAAGTGGAGCTACAGCAACAGCGGGTACATCCTGCTCTCCGCGATCATCGAGAAGGTCTCCGGTCAGAACTGGTCGGACTACGCGCGTGAACATCTCTTCAAACCAGCAGGCATGACCTCTTCGAGTGCGGCCATCGCTGGTGGTCCATTGCAGAACGAGGCGGTGGGATATGCCGAAGGGGAGCAGGGCTGGGAACCGGCCTACCCGATCAGCCTTTCGTGGCCGCGCGCGGCGGGGTGCATCCGAAGCACCGTACGCGACCTGTGGGCGTGGAACCGCACCGTCTTCGCTGGCAAGTTGGTGGGGACCGCGATGCTGACCAGTGCCCATCGGCCATTCCTCCTGAGCGATGGCACCGCCACCGACTACGGATACGGTTGGTTCCTTCAGCAGGTTCAAGGCAGCCCCACCATCGAGCACAACGGCGGCATCGACGGCTTCACGAGCGCGAGCCTCTACCTCCCGCAGGAAGATCTCTATGTAGCCGTTCTGGTCAACCGCCAGACCAGTGACGCCAGCGATCTTGCCCCGATACTGGCCGGCATCGCCCTGGGCAAACCGTACGGCGGGCAAGTGTTGCCCCTCGACCCGGAAATCGCGCAAGACTATACCGGCGTGTACGTGAACGCCGAAGGAGTGGAGCGCTACATCACAGCGGACGGCAATGGGTTACATGCCCAGCGCCAAGGTTCCACCGTACTCGACCTGGACCACCTCGGCAACGATCGCTTCATCTACCACGGCGACGTGATCACGATCACTTTCCAACGCAAGGACGATCGCGTGGTGGGCGCCCGTTTCTTGAGCCGCCGGGGCGAAGAGCGACTCACGCGCTCAACCAAGCCGGTCCCCGTGCGCAAGGAGGTCCCATTGAACGGTGCGGAACTGCTGCGCTATGTGGGAACGTATGAAATGGCTGAAGGGTTCACGCTCACTTTCCGCGTGGAAGGTGATCGCTTCTTCGCACAAGCCACGCGGCAACCCGAGCTTGAGCTATTCGGTGAAGGACCGCACACCTTCTTCCTCAAGGCCTTGGATGCGCGCATCGAATTCTACCCTGAGGCGGATGGCAGCGTGAAGCGCGTGAAGCTTTTCCAGGGCGGCGAGATGGAGGGCCAACGCATCGACTAGCGCGGCATTCACGATGGAATATCCACTGCATAGCGAGTAAGTGGAACAAACTCGTACCTGTCAGGTCGAGGGAAGCCCAAGGCCACGTTCAAGAACGTGGTTGTCCACATCGTTGGGCCAAGCAGGTGCCTTGGTCACCAAGAGTACCGTTCCATTCCCGGAATGAAGGCGTGCTCCGCCCATCACTACGGTGTTCACCTTCTGGAGCCCATCCCGATGTGAGCCGAAGCCCCCCATCGACCCATGCGAAAAGCCACCACGATACTCGCCCTTTACACACTCCAGGCATCAGCGCAATACCTTGTGCAGGGCCGCTACCTACACCAGGTCGGAAACAGCTATCCATGGGCCATCGTCGCGGATCCCGAAGGCAACATCATCATTGGTGGGCACCTCAACGGCGAGGTCGACTTCGACCCCGGGAGCGGTCTTGGCATCGTGGAGACCATTGGCGAAGATGATGGATACGTGTGCAAGCTGGACCCTGCCGGTGAATTCCAATGGGTCGCACGCTTCGGCGGAGATGAAACACAGGCGGAATGGGTACAGGATCTGATCACGGATGCCGATGGGAACATCTATGTCGCCGGTGCCTTTGGCGGTGTGGCGGACTTCGACCCCGGTCCTGGAGTGGCGCAATTCAGTGGTGGTGTGCAGGATGGCTATCTGGTGAAGTTGAGCCCAGCGGGGGAGTTGATCTGGGCGAAGGACATCGGCGGCACGAGCACTGATGCGATCTCCGGCCTGGCCATGACCGAAGAGGGCGATATCATCGTGGTAGGATACGTGGACATCGAAGCCACTGTGGATGGCAACAGCATCGAGCTGGGTAACACCCAGGACGGCGGCCTGGTCGCTTCTTTCCAACAGGATGGAACATTCAATTGGGCGCGTGTACTGCCCAGCAGCGGCGGCCGCAACGTGACCGACGTTTGCATCGGCAACGATGGTAGCATCTACGGTTGCGGCATCTTCTCCAACACGATGGACCTCGACCCCGGGCCGGCGGCGTTCCCGGTGGTGGCGGTGGACGTTAACGACGGCTTCTATTTCAAACTGGATGCCACCGGTGCTTTCGTTTGGGGTGGTCGCTTCGGTAGCACATTGGAGGACTGGTGCTACGATATGGATGTGGACCAGGACGGCGCCATCTACCTCGCCGGTCACTTCAGGGGAGCCTGCACCATCGGGAATGGAGCGGACATCACCGATATCCCACTGACCACGACAAGCGATGCGCTCGTCGCCCGTATCGATCCCGATGGCACGGTGGGATGGGCCCACGGCATACCCGCCAGTGGTCGCTCACATTCCGTGCGGGCTACGAATGATGGTGAGGTCCTGTACAGTGGATA
>JAEUTB010000130.1 GCA_016787995.1 Flavobacteriales bacterium
AGGCAAGAGCATCCTGAGCAAATACGGCGTGGCCGTGCAACGTGGCCTGGTGGCCTACAACGCCGACGAGGCCGTTGACCAAGCCAAACGCCTGAGCCAGGAGACCGGCACCAAGTGGTGGGTGGTGAAAGCCCAGATCCATGCCGGTGGCCGCGGAAAGGGCGGTGGGGTGAAACTCGCCAAGAACATCGACGAGGTGCGCGAGAAGGCTGATGCCATCATCGGCATGCAGCTCATCACGCCGCAGACCCCGCCTGCCGGAAAGAAGGTACACAAGGTGTTGATCGCCGAGGATGTGTACTACCCCGGTGCAAGCGAGACCAAGGAGTACTACATGAGCGTTTTGCTGGATCGTGCCAGCGGCCGCAACGTGATCGTGTACAGCACAGAAGGTGGAATGGACATCGAAGAGGTGGCCGAACACCACCCCGAGAAGATCCAGAAGGAGTTCGTGGATCCCCGCGTGGGCCTGCGCCCCTTCCAGTGCGGCAAGATCGCCACCAACCTGGGTGTGACCGGTGCCGCCAAGAAGGAGATGATCAAGTTCGTGGCCGCCCTGTACAAAGCCTATGAGGCTAGCGACAGCGCCATGTTCGAGATCAATCCCGTGCTGAAGACCAGCGACGACAAGATCATCGCCGTGGATGCCAAGGTGCGTCTGGACGGCAATGCCCTCTACCGCCATCCCGACTACGTGGAGATGCGCGACAAGACCGAGGAGGATCCCACCGAAGTGGAGGCCGGAGAAGCCGGACTCAACTACGTGAAGCTCGATGGGAACGTGGGCTGCATGGTGAACGGTGCCGGCTTGGCCATGGCCACCATGGACATCATCAAGCTCAGCGGCGGTGAACCCGCCAACTTCCTCGATGTGGGCGGTACGGCCGATGCAGCCCGCGTGGAGAAAGCCTTCCGCATCATCCTGAAGGACCCTACGGTGAAGGCCATCCTGGTGAACATCTTCGGTGGTATCGTGCGTTGCGACCGCGTGGCGCAGGGTATCGTGGACGCCTACAAGAACATCGGCGATATTCAAGTGCCCATCATCGTGCGCCTGCAAGGCACGAACGCGAAGGAGGCTAAGGAGCTGATCGACAACAGTGGCCTGAAGGTGCTGGGCGCCGTGGCCCTGCAAGAGGCCGCCGACCGTGTGAAGGAGGTGTTGAAGTGATCTCCGATCAGTTCAATACCTCCATGTAGAGTCGACCCTGTCATCCCGGCCTTGAGCCGGGAGGGTCGACCTACTTGATTTACGGAAGGAAACGAACGCCCGGCAACACCGGGCGTTCTTCATTTCATACCCCACCCAGTTCCACATCATCCATATCCTCCAACGTCACCCACTGCTTCATTTTCTTCTGGATCACCTTGAAGTGGTGCTGATCCTCTGGTGTCACCAACGTGAAGGCCTCGCCGGGATTTTCCGCGCGCCCCGTTCGACCGATGCGGTGTACGAAGTCCTGCGGCGAGCGCGGTAGTTCGTAGTTGATCACATAGGGGAGGAAGGCGATGTCGATACCGCGTGCGAGCAGATCGGTGGTCACGAGCACACGTAGGCGCCCCGCTTTCAGATCGGCCAGGGCCTGTTGGCGCGCGTGGTGGCTTTTCTTGCCATGGGTGGCGCGCGCATCGATGCCATGTTTCTTCAGCTTGTCCGCCACATGGTCCGCACTATGGCCCGATGCCGTGAAGACCAGCACCTGCTGCATATTCATGCTGTTGACCAGGAAACGCAAGAGTGGACCTTTCCGCTCGCGCGCTATCCGGAACGCACGCTGTTTGATCAAGGTGACCTCCTGCGGTGCGGTGGTCAACTGGATCACCTCCGGTTTGTGCAGCAACAGCTTCGAGATACCATCCACCGCGGTGCTCAACGTGGCCGAATAGAGCAGGTTCTGGCGTTTTCGTGGAAGTAGCGCCAGGAGTTTGTCCATCTCCTCCTCGAAGCCCTGGTTCAGCATCTTGTCGGCTTCGTCCAGCACGAGCAGCCGCACATCGGCGAGATGAACGGCCTTTGCATCGAGCAGGTCCAATAACCGGCCTGGCGTTGCGATGAGGACGTGCACCCCTTGCATGCCGATCATCTGCGGATTGATGGAAACACCGCCGAACACCGCCATCGTCCTGATCCGTTCCGGCAGGTGCGGCGTGAGGCTGTTGAACACCGCTTCCACCTGTAGCGCGAGTTCGCGCGTGGGCACCAGCACGAGTGACGGCACATGGCGGTTGCGCGAGCTCCAACCACCCTCGAGCAGCCGTTGAAGGATGGGCAAGGCGTAGCTCAACGTCTTTCCCGATCCGGTATCCGCGATACCCAGCAGGTCCTTACCGAAGAGGATCGCGGGGATCGCTTCGCGCTGGATCGGCGTAGGCTGCGTGAAGTGCTGTGCATCCAACGCCTTCTGCAGCGAAGGACAAAGGCCGAGCGATTCGAATGACGAGGTTGAGCTATCCATCAAAAGGAACAACAGCCGTTGAAAGGCGCGACAAGGTACCGCACGGCATGCGAGCATTCATGGTGCTAGGGCTCGCTACCTTCCGCTCCATCGCTCGCATAAAGCGCTAACCCACCAACCGCTTTACGATCGCCTGCACGGGCTCAACCGCCTTGCTGTGCTGGATGCTTGGGCCCGCCACCCACACCGTCTTATAGGTCACCTGCTGGGCCGCCACCTCCGTCGCTTTCATGCCGATGTAGAAGCGGAGCATCTTCACCCACTTCTTCAGCTTGCGGTTCTTGTTCAACATGCGCTCCAGCCAGGGCGACCGCAGGCCCACCTTCTGCACATAGGGCGTGTTGATCACCGTGCAGGGGGTGCCGCTGATGCGCTCGGTGAGCACGATGTCCCGGGCACCGTACTGTACGCAGGCCTGTTTATAGTCTTCCGTGATCGGCGCCTCCACCGAGGCGATGAAAGGGCTGCCCACCGACACACCTTCTGCGCCGTAGGTCAGCATGCGGTCCATCTCCGCCTTCGTACCCACGCCACCGGCCGAGATCACGGGTATGGTGCAGTGCGTGCGCAGTTGTTCGATCAGTTCTTTCGGTCCCAGATCACCGCGGTGCCCGCCCGCCTCGTTGTTCACGGCGATCACCGCGTCGGCACCCAAAGCCTCGACTTTCTGGGCGAATCGGAGGTCCGTGACATCACAGAACACCTTGATCCCCACCTTGCGCGCCGCGTTGATGGTCGTTTCCGGACTGCCCAGGGAGGTGATGATGAAGTCACAACCTTCTTTGCACAACGCTTCCAGCTGTTTCGCAGCCTTCGGATTGCTCTTGTTCACGATCAGGTTGAAGCCGAAGGCCCCTTTCCCATACTCGGCTTTGGCCGCCTTCAACGCTTGCGCCGCAGCACGCAATTCGTCGATCGTTCGGTAGTTCAGCGCCGGTATGCAGCCGGCCACACCGCAGCGCATGCCTTCTTTCACCATGGCCACGTTACTCACCAGGAACATTGGCGCCATGATCAGCGGGTGATCCAAGTGGAGCATGTCGGTCAGACGGGTGCGCATGGTGGCTTTTCGTTCTATGGTGAAGGCACAAGTTCGGAAGCATCCTGTCATTTACCGATCAGGACGCCATACTCCGGTGGTATCTCAACGCCCGTGAACCCATTGGTGAGGCCATAGAGCAAGACCACGGTGAAGCACAGGCCGAGGAACACCATGGCCTTCGCCTGCGTGTCCGGTGGTAGCCCCAAAACCGTCCGCTGCATTTTTCGTGCATGGATGCTGGCCACATGAACGAAGAACCCGATCACGGCGAGCGCGTAGTACGGCACGAAGAAGAGCGCGAACGGGAAGGTGTTCAGGCCCGCCACACCGAAGTAGAAGTTGGTGTCCAACTGCAGGACCGTTCGGCCAACCAGCACCGCTCCAAGGTGGATCACGAAGAAGAAGGCCAGGTAAAGGCCGCTCCAATGCTGTGCGGCCTGCCAGCCTCTCCGCTGGCCACTGCGATCCTTCTTGTGCAACCGTATCCCAGTGATCACCTGGTTCACCACCGCCAGTAGAAGCACTGTCTCGGCTACAGGGTGTCGATAGAACCGCCGCAAGAGCGTCATCGTGGCGATGTGACTTTCGGGTCCCGCCAAGGCCAGCATGTGGTTGAACAGGTGCAAGGCGACGAACGCCGCAATGGTGATGCCCGAGATGCGGTGGAAGGACTTGAGCCGATGATCCATGCCTATGACCTTGCCGGCAAATATCGGTGTGCCCTGCAACGCTCACTCCCGTGTACACCCCGAATCGCGCATGAACTCCGTGATGCGTGTGCCGTTCCCCACCAACCACAGCAGATCGTTGGCTTCGAAGCGCACCGTACTCTCCGGATTCGGCAGGCGTTGATCGTTGCGCTCGATCCCCGTGACCAGCGCCAGCGCCTTCTCGCGGATGCCCGACTCGCGGATGGTCTTACCCACCAAGGGGGAGCGAGGCAGGACGCGGTAATGTCCTAAACGAATATCCTCCTTCTCCAACTCCGGAAGTCCGTTGGTCGATAAGGGAGTATCCAACTCCTTGTTGGCTGCGGCCAGCTGTTCGTCCGTTCCGATCAGCAGAAGATTGTCGCCGGGCAATAGCCGCTCATCGCGCACGGGTACGGGTATCGTACGCTCCCCGCGTTCGATCAAGCCCACGTTGACACCGAACCGTTCGCGTAACGCCAGTTCCTGCAGGCTTCTCCCAACGGCCATGGAATCCGGTCGCAACTCGATCTCGGCCAGGTGCATGTCCCACGGAGCAAGTTCAGGCCGCTGTTTGCGTGCTTCCCGTTGGTTCAGGTTACTGAAGAACCGTTGTTCCACGCGCCCATAGAAATGCTGCAATTTGCGCCGGAACACCACGGCGGTCACGGCGAAGATCACGATCGCCAATACCAGGGCAAGGCCGGTACTGAAGAACTGGTTCGCCAATACCGCCAACATCACCACCGCCATGGTCACGCGTGCCAGCTCCACCATCACCAATGGCCCACGCAGCTGTTTCCGGTTCAACCACAGGTGGCGGTAGGCATCGCGCTGTATCCGTCTGAACGACATGGCCCAGATGAAGGGGACCACCGCCAACAGGGTCACGGTGCCCGCGATCAGGTGCTCATCGAACCATCCGATGCCATCGCCGAACAACTGCGGCAGCCAGCGGTATCCAAGGATGATCACTGCCAGCGACAGGACACCGAAGACCACCGCGTTGACCGCGTAAGCGCGAAGCAGGATGCGCCAATCACTCGTCACCTTCACCTGGTCGGTTTGGGCGCTGTACCGCGCCAACCCTTGCACCCATTTTTCGGGCAGCACCCGTGTCAACAAGGCCGCGAGACCCGGCGAGGCTTGTATCATGTACGGGGTGGTGAAGGTGGTGATGGCCGATACCGCAACGGCGATGGGGTAGAGGAAGGGGCTGGTCACGTTCAACGTGAGACCGAGCGTGGCGATGATGAAGGAGAACTCACCGATCTGCGCCAGGCTCATGCCCGCTTGTACCGAACGCTTCAACGGCTGCCCAGCGAGCAGCGCACCCGAGGTCACGCCGATGACTTTGCCTGCCATGAGGGTGATGGTGATCACGAGCACCGGTGCCCAATGCTCCAGCACCATACGCGGCGCGATCAGCATGCCCACCGATACGAAGAAGATGGCGGCGAAGAGGTCCTTCACCGGGCGGGTCACATGTTCGATGCGCTCGGCCATCACCGTTTCTGCAAGGATGCTGCCCATGATGAAGGCGCCCAGGGCCGCGCTGAAGCCCACCTGCACCGCTAGGTAGACCATCACGAGGCACAAGGCGATGGAGACGATCAGCAAGGTCTCGTCCGTCATCAGTTTGCGCGCGCGGTGCAAGAAGGAAGGGATCAGGAAGATGCCTGCTAGGAACCACAGCACCAGGAAGAAGCCCAGCTTGCCGATCTCGAACAACAGCGCTCCTCCCTCGAATTGCTGACTGACCGCCACGGTGCTCAGGAATACGAGCAGCAACACGGCCACCAGATCCTCCACCACCAGTACGCTGAACACCAAACCGGCGAATCCTTGCGTCTTCACCCCCAACTCATCGAACGCCCGGATGATGATGGTGGTGGACGAGATGCAGATGATACCACCTAGGAAGATGCTGTCCATCGCGCTCCAACCCAGCAGTTGCCCCAGGAAGAAGCCCGCCGTGGCCATCAAGGCTTGCTCGGTCAAGGCCGTCACCACCGCTGTTCCTCCCACGGCCACCAGCTTCTTGAAACTGAACTCCAGGCCCAGGCTGAACAACAGGAAGATCACGCCGATCTCACTCCAGGTGGTGATGTTCTTCTCGTCGGCCACCGTGGGAAAGAAACCGACATGTGGGCCAACGAGCAGCCCAGCGAGGATGTACCCAAGGACCAGTGGTTGTTTGATCCGCCGGAAGACCAAGGTGGTCACCGCGGCTACGGAGAGGATCAGGCCCAGGTCGGCGATCAGATCGGGGAGATGGGTCATCGGGCTCAAGATAGCACCTCCGGTACCTCGACTCCGATGGCTATCATTTCGCCGCTACCCATGCGGATCCCCTGCGCAGGCATGAGCCGTCGATATCAGCCGTCACGCACCTTTGTTTTTCTCCCTAATGATGCTCGGATGAGATGTGGACGCTATCGCATTACCCGCTCACCACGGTTCTATTGCAATGGCGTTCAGAAACCGAAGCCCACGCGCCCGCCATTGGGCATCACGTGGTAGAACCACGCCTTCCGCTGGGGGTCCACCTGGCGTTCTTCCATCATCAAGACGCCAACTTGGCGTTGTTTGCCGCGCTTGTTCGTCACCTTGCCGGTCACTTTCATGCGTTGTACCGGCGACACGAAGGTTTCCCCGACACTGTAAGTGCCTACGAGCTGGCTACCTCCAGCAGGCAGGATGAACTTGCTGCCCACCAATGCGGGCGAGGGATCCTTTGGTTCCACCGTGATCTCCACCGGCCAGCTCGAGCCATTCACCACGAACACTTCGTTCACGAACATCCGTTGGCATGGCACTGCGGTGGGTGGGGGCTGCGGAACGACGGGGGAGAGGGGTTGTTCCGGTTGCGTGAAGATCACGCTCGGGTGCAGTAGGTCTTCGTGGCCATCTTTCCAATAGCCCGTCTGGTTCCCTTGGTCATCGAAGGTTGTGGTGCTGCGGTACCATTGGATGCCGGCATCGGGAGCGTCGCTGGCCTCGGCCTTGCTGATCGCGCCATTGGCGTGGTAGCTGAAGTGTACACTGGCCTGTCCGCCGATGCGCCGAGTGCTGTAACGGAAGATCTCCTTGCCCGAACGGTCGTACGCGGTGGTGAGGCCGAAGCGGTCGTCTTTGTCCATCCATTCCTTCGTGCTCAACTCGCCCGTCTTGAAGTGGTGGAGCACCACGAGACCCGAATCGGTGCGCAACTCCTTACGGCCGTGTTGGCCTTGGACCATGAACGGCAACGCGTAGAGCAGGAAGAGCAAGCAAGCGCGCATGTGGCCTCGAACCCAAAGATCGGGCCAACCTTCGCATCTTCGCACTCACCGAACGATAAGATGGCCCACAAGAAGATCCAGAAACTGCTCGTCGCCAACCGCGGCGAGATCGCCCTCCGCGTCATGCGCTCCGCCCGTGAAATGGGCATCAGCACCGTTGCCGTGTTCTCCGAAGCCGACCGCAATGCACCGTTCGTGCGCTTCGCCGATGAAGCGGTCTGCATCGGCCCCGCCGCCAGCAAGGAGAGCTACCTCGTCATCGATAAGCTGGTCAAGGTCTGCAAGGACCTGAAGGTGGATGCGGTACACCCCGGATACGGCTTCCTCAGCGAGAACGGTGAGTTCGCCCGGGCCTTGGAGAAGGCTGGTGTCATCTTCGTTGGGCCTTCGCCGCATGCGATGAAAGTGATGGGCGACAAACTCGCAGCGAAGGAAGCTGTGAAAGGTCACGGCGTCCCCCTCGTGCCGGGGACCGAAGGCGCGGTCAGTGGACTGGATGAGGCCATGAAGGTGGCCAAGACCATCACCTTCCCCATCCTGATCAAGGCCGCTGCAGGCGGTGGCGGCAAAGGCATGCGGATCGTGGAGAAGGAGAGCGACCTGAAGGAAGGCCTGGAACGCGCCATCAGCGAGGCGCAGAACGCCTTTGGTGATGGGAGCGTGTTCATCGAGAAGTACGTGGCGGGTCCACGCCACATCGAAGTGCAGATCATGGCCGATACGCACGGTAACACCTGTTATCTCTTCGAGCGCGAGTGCAGTGTTCAGCGGCGCCACCAGAAAGTGGTCGAAGAGGCCCCCAGTGCCGTGCTCACACCCGAATTGCGCAAGCGTATGGGCGAAGCCGCGGTTAACGTGGCACGCAGCGTGGACTACGTGGGCGCCGGCACCGTGGAGTTCCTCCTCGATGAGCGGAGCGATTTCTACTTCATGGAGATGAACACCCGCTTGCAGGTGGAGCATCCCGTTACCGAGATGATCACCGGACTGGATCTGGTGAAACTGCAGATCCGCGTGGCGGAAGGGGAGAAGTTGCCCTTTTCCCAGGACGAGTTGAAGATCAACGGCCATGCCATCGAGGTGCGGGTGTATGCCGAGGACCCCTCGAACAACTTCCTGCCCGATATCGGCACGCTCACCACGTACCGACCTCCACAGGGTGCTGGCGTTCGTGTGGACGACGGATTCGAGGAAGGCATGGAGATCCCCATCCACTATGACCCCATGATCGCCAAACTGATCACCCACGGGGCCACGCGCGAAGAAGCCATCGCCCGCATGGAACGGGCCATCGACGATTACGCGATCTCCGGTGTGGAGACCACCCTCGGGTTCTGCCGCTTCACCATGGGGCATCCTGCGTTCCGCACCGGCAAGTACGACACCCACTTCGTACGCGATCATTTCAGCCCGGCGGTGCTGGAGGGCAAGGACGCGGACGAGCAATTGGCCGCTGCCTTGGTGGCCGCTGTCCTGGCCGGAGAGCGCGAACAACGCCCCAAACCCGTGCTCGAAGGGGCTACTTCCGTAAGTGCTTGGAAACTAAAGCGCCGCTGAGCCGTAGACGGGGAATAATGGCCCGTGGTTTGCGTTGTACCTTCACGTGCCGAAAGGCTTGAACGATGTTCAGGAAGGCCTTGCTCTCCATGGCGGTGATCACCGCTGCGCAAGTGCTCCCAACGGAAGCACAAGGCCAGGCCTATGTGGTACATGCTGTGGTGGAAGGCGCCGATACCATTCCGCTGATCTACCTCGGCGAAGCACGGATCGAAGGGCGATGGACACCGCGTGACCGTCGTGAGGCCGAGAAGTACGATAAGCTCATGCGCAACGTGATCAAGGTGTACCCCTACGCCAAGATCACGGGCCAGTTGCTTTCTGAATACGAGACCGAACTGCAGGCCATCGAAGGCAAGTCCGATCAGGACCTGTATGTGAAGATCGCCGAGGCCGAGCTGCGTGCCGAGTTCGAGGCCGAGGTGAAGGACCTCACCGTGAGCCAAGGCAAAGTGCTGGTGAAGCTCATCGACCGGGAGACCGGCCAGACCTCCTACGAACTGGTGAAGCAGTTGCGCGGCTCGTTCGTGGCCTTCATGTGGCAAGGCCTTGCGCGTTTGTTCGATCACGACCTGAAGACCGAATACGATCCCGAAGGCACTGATGCGACCATCGAGCTGATCGTGCAGCGTATCGAACGGGGGGAATTGGCCGTTGCTGACCGCACAGCGCGCACCGCCAAGGCCCAGGCTAAATTGGAGAAACGCAAAGCGCGTTTGTACAAGAAGTACGGTCTGGCCCCGGAGCCTACCTCGGCCAATTGATCCTCACCACTC
This sequence comes from Flavobacteriales bacterium, assembly GCA_016787995.1. GTDB lineage: Bacteria > Bacteroidota > Bacteroidia > Flavobacteriales_F > PHOS-HE28 > PHOS-HE28. Next base: position 9,805 of record JAEUTB010000130.1, read on the forward strand.
GCGCGGGGCGATCAGTTCCTCCACATCCGCGTCGTATCCGTAGGCTTCAGCGATGAAGGCGATGTCGGCACCGATGTTCTCCCGCGCCACCGTTTCCAATTCACTGTCCGCCGCCTCGAACTCCGCTTGCATGGCATTGAAGGCCTCCGTGGCCCGATGGGTATGCGTGTAAAGTCCTTCCAGATCGGTGGGTTTTTCGCGTTCAATGGTGTGACACAATTCCACCAGTATGCCACGGCTCTTCTCCACCAAGTTTTCGGGGAAGTAGTCGTCACCTGCCATCCCGGCCAGGAAGGCATACGTGCGGACGCGTTCGTTGGTAAGGGCATTCTGATCCATGGCCGAGGGGGACGTGCGGGTGATGCAGGAAACAAGTAGGACAAGAGAGAAAGTGCGGATCAAGGGCAACATGTGGAACCGTGTTCAGGTCCTCCGTCGGAAGCCCAGACGGACGAAAGCGACGAGCAGCACGATCACCAAGCCGATCGCGATCACCGGAAGGAACCAGGCGAGTAGGCTCAGCACCAAGGCACCGGCTGTTTCCACCGTGGCCACCACGGGATTTCCGAGCCCTGCGGTCTTCACCGTGCTGGCTACTCGCGCCGTGGCTGTTCCGGTACTGATCAGTCCGGCCAGTCCACCCCCTGCGATCAGGGCCAACCCCCAAGAGAGCAACGGTGGTAAGTCCACGAAGGTGCTCAGTGCCACCGTTGTACCCGCCACGGCAGAAAGTGGTACGGCGAGCACATCAAGCAAGTGATCCACCAACGGGATGTAGTATGCTAGAAGTTCTGCCACCGTGGCCACCCCGAAAGCGATCACCGCAGGCCATTCGGCCATCCACCCGAAGCCATCGCGCAGCCCGATGCCACCCATATCGAAATGGGCGAGGACACTGGCCATGAAAAGGGGCAGGAACACCCGTAAACCACAGGCCGCCGCAAGCGCGATACCTACGCCGATGGAGAGCAGGAGATCAGGCCATGTGCCCATCCCACGAATGTAATGGTCAGACCGGTTGTCACCTTAGCTCCAACCGCATCACGTGATCGTCCATCACGAATCCGCTCCCGATATCGATCACTTCATCGCGGATGATCCGGAAGCCCCGCCGTTCATAGAACATCCGCGCCGGATTGAACCGGTTCACATTGAGTTCCACGGCTGTATCTCCACGGTCTTTAGCGCATTCGACCACGTGTGATATCAAGTGCTTACCAGCGCCGATCCCTTGGGCCGATGGCAGAACATAGAGTTTGTGCAACCGTGTCACCGGGTATCCGTTGTAGCCATGCTCGAAACTGGCGAAGCCCTGGGCGACATCATCGAGCAGGATCAGGGTGGATCGGTGCCCCTTCCCCAAGAGTTGTTCGCGCAGCGCATCTTCGCTGTACATCAGCTCCAACATGTAGCGGAGTTGCTGCGGTGAGAGGATCGTTGCATACGCCACAGGCCACGTCGTGAGGGCGATGGCCCGGATCACCGGAACATCACGTACCGTGGCCTCCCGCAGGATCACTTGCTGAACGAAGGGGCCACCACCAGCTCCTTGCTGCCAGCGGTGTACTGGTAGAAGCCTTCTCCGCTCTTCACGCCGAGCTTACCGGCGGTCACCATCTGCACCAGTAGCGGACACGGGGCGTATTTCGGGTTGCCGAACCCTTCGTGTAGCACGCGCAGGATCGCCAGGCAGGTGTCCAGCCCTATGAAGTCGGCCAGTTGCAATGGACCCATCGGATGCGCCATACCCAGTTTCATGATCGCATCGATCTCCGCCACACCGCCTACACCTTGGAAGAGCGCCTCGATGCTCTCATTGATCATCGGCATCAAGATGCGGTTCGCGATGAAACCGGCGTAGTCGTTCACCGTCACTGGCACCTTTCCGATCGCCGTGCTCAAGTCCACCACGGTCTTCGTTACAGCGTCAGTGGTATCGTATCCACGGATCACTTCAACGAGTTTCATCACCGGCACGGGGTTCATGAAGTGCATGCCGATCACTTGCTGTGGGCGTTTCGTCGCGGCCGCGATGCGTGTGATGCTGATGCTGCTCGTGTTGGTGGCCAGGATACACCCTGCCGGTGCGTTCATATCAAGGTCCCGGAAGATCTTCAGTTTCAGATCCACGTTCTCCGTGGCCGCTTCCACCACCAATTCCGCGCTCTTCACCCCCGCAGCCATATCGGTGCTGGTCGTGATGTGCTTCAGGGTCTCGGCTTTCTGGTCTTCCGTCAAGGCCCCTTTGGCCACCTGCCTGTCAAGGTTCTTGCTGATGGTGGCCAGGCCTTTGTCCAAGCTCGCCTGTGCGATGTCGATCAACGTGACCTGATGGCCGCTTTGGGCGAAGACATGGGCGATGCCGTTGCCCATCTGGCCGGCACCGATGACAGAGATGTTCATACTGTTCGAATTGGCCGGCAAGGTACGGGCCGTGGATGGAACGCCCTTATTTGCCGTCGCCTTTGAAGATGATGATGACCGTGTAGGCCAGGATCTTTAGGTCCATGGCGATGCTCATGTTCTCGATGTAGAGCACATCGAACTTCAAGCGCCGCACCATCTGTTCCACGTTCTCCGCATAACCGAACTTCACCTGGCCCCAGCTCGTGATGCCCGGTCGCACTTTGTGCAGGTGGCGGTAGTGTGGCGCCACCTCCATGATGGCGTCGATGAAATGCTGCCGTTCGGGACGTGGACCGACCAGGCTCATTTCGCCTTTCAGCACGTTCCAGAACTGTGGCAGCTCGTCCATCCGTGTCTTCCGCATCCAACGGCCGAACGGGGTGATGCGTGGATCCGAGGTGCTGCTCAGTTGCGGGCCGTTACGCTCCGCATCCGCATACATGCTGCGGAATTTCACGATGCGGAAGGGCCGGCCATGTTTGCCGATGCGCTCCTGCCAGAAGAACACCGGGCCGGGGGAGGAGAGCTTCACACCGATGGCCAGGATCAGGAAGATCGGTGAGAGCACCAGCAAGGCCAAGGCGCTCGCACAGATGTCGATGCCCCGTTTCAAACTGAACTGCCAGGCCGGCATGATCAGGGGGTTCACTTCGATCAACGGTGCGCCGAACAAGCTCGTCATCTTCACCGAGCCCGAGAGGATGTCGTACATGTCGGGGATGATCTTGATGCGCACACCGGTGCCTTCCAATTCGTTCATGATCCGGCTGATGTGCTCGTGCTCACCGGAGTCCACGGCGATGATCGCCTCTTCCACGGCATGTTGGCCGATCACCTTGCGCAGTTCGTTCCATTTGCCCAAGCGTGGTAGGCCCACCGAGGTGAGTAGCTGGTCGCCACCGTTCACGTTCACGAAGCCCACGAAGCGATTGCCGGGTGATTTCCGCATGGACTCGATCTCGGCATGGATCGCCAATGCTCGTTCGTTACCCCCCACCAGTACGGTATTGAAACCGATGCGCCTGTCGTGCACCTTGCGCACGGTGCTGCTCGTGAGGATGAAACGCAACGAGAAGTTGAGACTGAAGTGCAGGATGAACAGGGCGAGGAACGAACGGTAGTAGAATCGGTAGCTCGCCACTTCATCATCCAACAACAGCACGAAGAAGATGATGATCACCCCGATGAGGCTGATCAACAGGGTCTGTCCCAATTCCAACGTGCGGTAACGCCGGTGGATCTCACGATATCCGCCCATGACGGTATAAAGCCCGAACCAGAACAAGGGAATGAGCACCAACCCCTTGAAGTAGTTCGTGTCGAACTCCACCGGCACCGCATACCCGAATTTGGCAGGCTCCAGCACCACCTTGCGGTAGAGGTAGAACAAGGTCCATGCGGCCGCACTGCTCACCAGATCGGCGAGTACATAACGGGCCACCATCAACCTTGTATTCAACATCATGCAGGTCTTACGATCTTCAAATTATCGAAGTAACCCACCGCCGATGTCCGCCCGCCGGAGAGTTGCGCACCGATGTAGATGTCGCGACCAGTGATCCCCGGTAGGTTGAACAGGTTCGATAATTCCACATACACCTTGTTCCATTTGATCGAACCCACCGATGCGGTCGGTACCAACACCACCCATGGCTCGTATTCCGTGATCCCCTGGGACTCATAAGTGAAGCCGATCGTGAGTTCGATGTCCGTGCTGTAGTCCATTTCCAAATAGACCGGACCGGACGCACCCGGGAAATCCTCCTCCGTTTGCAGTGCGAGCCGGTCATTGGCAACGTCCAACACGAAGCCGCCACACTGCGACCCATCGAACACTGCCTCGGGTCGTTCTGCTGGAGAGATCAACAATAACGTGGTGTCGCTTTCGGGATTCGCAACCAATTGGCTGCCTGCATCATTGAACCGCTCGAACCAGATGGTACTGGGTTGATAGAGCACCACGGGGCTCACTTGTGTGGTGCCCCCCGACTTCAACTCAGCACTTCCGTTCCAGATCGTGTAGTACGGATAGCGCAGGCGGTCGTCGAACGCCCCATTGCGTTGTATGCCGCCCGTGATGCCGATTGACCGAACACCCTCTGCGAGAACCGGAATGCGGGCAGGAAGTTGCCAAACGCCCAAGCTACGCTCATCCACCGTCACCCAGACGTCCGTGATCTTGCTGCTGTTGCCGCCTTGCTCGTCAGTGGCAGAAACACTTACGGCATCCACCTCCAGATAAGCCGGCACGGACTCGGTCTTACGGCAACCAGCCAGTGCGATGAGAACGGCGACGATGGATAAAGTTCGGATCATGCTATGCATGCACAACGCTTCGGATGATGGATCAGTATCTACGCTTGAAGATGACGGTGCATTTCGTCCAATACGGCATGGGCCACCCGAAGTGCGGCCACGCCATCCTCCAGGGGAACTCTGGTCGGTCCCCCGGTGGTGATGCTCCTCGCGAAAGCCCTCAATTCCTCGCGAATGGCGTTGATGGGCGTGATCACCGGTTTTTCGAAACTGATCTCGCGCACCCCTTTCCCTTCGCCCAGGTCGATCGTTACGGCGAAGGGGTCCGGATCACCGGTCACCGTGCGCATACGGACGATCTCGGTGCTTTTCTCCAGCATGTCCACGGCGATGTAAGCGTCGCGCTGGAAGAAGCGGCTCTTCCGCATGTTCTTCATGCTTATCCGGCTCGCCGTCAGGTTCGCCACGCAACCATTGGCGAATGCGATGCGTGCATTGGCGATGTCCGGTGAACCGCTCACCACGGAAACGCCACTGGCATGGACCGATGCCACCGGGCTCTTCACCACGTGCAGGACCAGGTCGATGTCATGGATCATCAGGTCCAAGACCACGCTCACATCCGTCCCGCGCGGGTTGAACTGTGCCAGCCGATGCGATTCGATGAACATCGGGTCCGCGAAGTAGGGCAGGGCCGCTTGGAAAGCCGGATTGAACCGTTCCACATGGCCGATCTGCACACAGCGCCCCGCTCGATCGGCGGCAGTGATCAAGTCCTCCGCTTCAGCGATCGTCTGCGTGACCGGTTTTTCGATGAATACATGCAGCCCTCGCTTCAAGGCATCGGTGGCGAGCACCGCATGGGTGAGCGTGGGTGTCACGATGTCCACCGCATCCACCTGTTCCAACAACGGTGCGGCCTCCTCAAAGGCCTGTACGCCGAATTCCTGGCTCAAGGCAGCCTGCTTCTCCGGATGGGGGTCATGGAAACCGACCAGGTCCCATTCTGCCAGCTCCTTAAGTTGCTGAATGTGGATACGGCCCAAATGACCACCACCTAGAACTCCGATACGCAGAGGCTTGGACATCGTATGCGCGGGCTTCGTGCAGAAGCTTTTTTTGAACAGGGCCGCGAAAGTAACACGAGCCGTCTCCATGGACTTGCGCTGTTACCTTCGCCCACCTCGATCACAGATGGTGAAGGACGATTACCGGCATCAGGGTTTGCGCAAGCGTCTGGTGGAGGACCTCAGAACGAAAGGCATCAACGATCCGGCGGTGCTCAAGGCCATCGGAGAGGTCCCCAGGCATTTATTCATCGACGATAGCGCCTTCCTGGAACTCGCCTACCAGGACATCGCCTTTCCGATCGGTTGTGGGCAGACCATCAGCCAGCCCTACACGGTGGCGTTCCAGACCCAACTGCTGGCAGGCAAGCCCGGAACCAAAGTCCTGGAGATCGGTACCGGTAGTGGATACCAAACGGCCGTGTTGGTGAAGATGGGTTACAAGGTCTTCAGCATTGAACGCCATCGGCCGCTCTACATCCGGACAAAGGAGCGGTTGCAGAGTATGGGACTGAAAGCCGGCCTTTTCCATGGCGATGGCTATCTTGGAGCACCCAAAGAGGCGCCTTTCGATCGGATCCTCGTCACCTGTGGTGCGCCATTCATCCCGGATGAGCTTCCCGCACAATTGAAGCCAGGAGGCTGGTTGGTGATCCCCGTGGGCGAAGGGGAGGAGCAACGGATGATCAAGCTCCATAAACAGTTGGATGGCAGTCTCTTAAAGGAGGATCTAGGTGCCTTCCGTTTTGTGCCCATGCTGAAGAATAAAGTGTGAATCGTGCACGGTATTGACAGGATCTCGCATATTTGCACCCCGAAACCGGAACGGCACGATAGTTGGCTGGTTCCGATCGACGGATCCAGCTGGATGAACAACGGACTGTGTATAGAGTGAGGAAAAGTTCATAACCTTGCACCGCGAACCGCACAGATCTTCGTCCCGCGGATCCAACCAAACAAGAACCAAACACGCACCTAAACAATAAACCA
>JAEUTB010000264.1 GCA_016787995.1 Flavobacteriales bacterium
ATGTTCAAAGGCTTCATCAAGGCGATCGTTCTCCTGCTGGTGATCTACGGCACCTATATCTACGGTGTGCTGGCCCAGGACCTCACCTTCACCCTAGTCGGCTTGTTGATCATGTTCGTGGGTCTGCTCCTCTTCATCCCATTGGTCATCCACGGTTCTTTCCGGTACCGCTCCAGCCGCAGCAGCTGGCGCGGAGTACACTTCGGGTATCGAGGCGACTTGAAGGAATTGTTCCGGATCTGTTTGCGCGACGGACTGCTCACCTTGCTCACCTTCGGTATCTACGGAGCTTGGTTCACCATGAACCTGCGGAGCTACACACTTGGCAACCTGCGCTACGGGAGCTCTTCCTTCCAGTACAAAGGCGATGGCATGGATTACTTCCTGATGAACCTGAAAGGGTACTTCCTCACCCTCTTCACCTTGGGTATCTATGGTTTCTGGTGGCAGCGCGACCTCTTCAACTATTACGTGGACCACTTGAGCTGGAATTTCCAGGATGGTCGCAAGCTGCAGTTCAAGAGCACGGCCACCGGTGGTGGTTTCTTCGGCCTCACCGTGGTCAACCTCCTGCTCATCATCTTCACCTTGGGCATCGGGTTCGCTTGGGCCGAGGTGCGTACCATGCGTTTCGTCCTCGACAACATCACCCTGAGCGGTGATGCCGACTTGAACGCCGTGGTGCAGACCGAACAGGAGCACAAGGACGCGATGGCCGATGACCTCGGTGATCTGATGGACATCGGCGTGTTCTTCTGACCGTGGAGCGCGAGGTACAAGCCATCTACTACGATGGGGCCACCAGCAAGCCCCAGGAGGCTGTCGTGCGCGTGAGCGACATGAACTCGCTGGAAGTACGGCTGCCAAACGGTGATCGTTTCCAGTGGCCCCTGGAGCATCACGGTATGGAATGGGAGCGGAGCAGCACCCTATTGCGCCTTTCGTTCGGCGAACATCCGCGACGCGTTCTCCTGATCCGCGATGAGCCCTTCATCAAGAGCTTCGCCCTGCGGATGCGGTACTCCGGCCGACAGGGTGCTTATGACCGGATCCTGGGCTTCGCCCGAAGTGGCCCGGTGCTCTTCTTCTTGGCCGTGATCGCCCTGTTGGTCAGTGCCTACCTGTGGATACTGCCGTGGACCGCAGAGCGCCTGGCCATGGTGGTGCCAGACGAAGTGGATGTGCGCATCGGTGAAACGGCCTACCAGCAAATGGCCCTTGCATTGGAAGAGGATCCCGAGCGTACCAAGCTCCTCCAGGAGTTCGGTGATCAGCTGAAGTTGTCGCCCAGCTACACTCCCACTTATCATGTGGTGAAGGACGATCAAGTGAACGCGTTCGCGCTGCCCGGCGGGCATATCGTGGTGTTCACGGGTATCCTCGATAAGATGGATTCGTCCGATGAGCTCGCGGCGTTGCTCGCCCACGAGGCCACGCACGTGGAAGAACGCCACAGCACGCGCATGATCGCGCGCAGCATGGCCGGCTACCTCTTCCTCTCGCTGCTCATCGGTGATGTGAATGCGGTGGTGGCCGTGGTGGCTGAGAACGCCAATGCGTTACGCAACCTGGACTATGGGCGCGGTCTGGAGAGCGAGGCGGATGGCCAAGGCCAGGCACGCTTGCTGGAGAACGGGGTGGATCCGATGGCCATGGTGAAGCTGTTGGAGCTCTTGGAACGCGAAGCCATCGACATGCCCGAACAACTGGCCTTCCTCAGCAGCCACCCGCTCACCGAACAGCGCATCGACAACGCGAAAGCGAAGGCGAAGGAGCTCGGCCTACCTGCAGCACCGAACACGGAGTTGGATGCGCTTTTCCAGCGCTTGGCTCCGAAGGCTCAGACCATCGAAGCCACCCCCAGCTCCTTCAACTGATCCGGATCCAAGCGGCTCGGCGCATCGATCATGGTGTCGCGGCCAGCGTTGTTCTTCGGGAAAGCGATGAATTCTCGGATGTCCGTGCGGTGGCCGAAGAGCGAGACCAAACGGTCGAAGCCGAAGGCCGCGCCGCCGTGGGGAGGGGCACCGTACTCGAAGGCATCCATCAAGAAGCCGAACTTGTAGCGGGCATCTTCATCGGTGAAGCCCAGCACGCGGAACATGGCTTCCTGCATGGTGCGGTCGTGGATGCGGATGCTGCCACCGCCGATCTCGGTACCGTTGATCACCAGGTCGTAGGCATTGGCGCGCACGCTGCCGAGCTCCGTGCCGCTCATCAGTTTGTGGGCGTCCTCGGGCTTCGGCGCGGTGAAGGGGTGGTGCATGGCATGCCAGCGACCCGTTTCTTCATCCTGCTCCAGCAGCGGGAAGTCGATCACCCAGAGCGGCTTGAAGACCTTAGGATCGCGCAGGCCGAGTTGTTCGCCGATGTGGAGGCGCAGTTCGTTCAGCTGCTTGCGCGTCTTGCCCGCCTTGCCCGCCATGATGCACAGGAGGTCACCTTGCTTCATGCCGAAGCGTTCGGCCCACTTGGCGAGCTGCTCCGGCGTGAAGAACTTGTCCACCGTGCTTTTCAGACCTTCATCGGTCCACTTCACGAACACGATGCCCGTGGCCCCGATCTGCGGACGCTTGACGAAGTCGATGAGCGCATCGGTCTGCTTGCGGCTCCAATTCGCGCAGCCTTCCGCGTTGATGCCCACCACCAGCTCCGCCTCCTCGAAGACCTTGAAGCCTTGGCCTTGCACGAGGTCGTTCAGCTCGTTGAACTTCATCCCGAAGCGCAGGTCAGGCTTGTCGCAGCCGTAGCTCTTCATGGCTTCATCGAAGGTCATCCTCGGGTACGCGCCGTCGAATTCAACACCGTGGATGCTCTTGAACAAGTGCTTCGTCATCCCTTCGAAGATGCGCAGGATGTCCTCCTGTTCCACGAAGGCCATCTCGCAGTCGATCTGCGTGAATTCCGGCTGGCGGTCCTGGCGGAGGTCCTCGTCGCGGAAGCACTTCACGATCTGGAAGTACCGGTCGAAGCCGGCCACCATCAGCAGTTGTTTGAAGGTCTGCGGGCTTTGCGGCAGCGCGTAGAACTCGCCTTGGTTCATGCGGCTCGGCACCACGAAGTCCCGTGCGCCTTCCGGTGTGCTCTTGATCAGCACAGGCGTTTCCACCTCCAGGAAATGCTGTGCGCTCAAGTAGTTCCGCACTTCCATCGCCATGCGGTGCCGCAACTCGAAGTTGCTCCGCACGTTGGCGCGACGCAGGTCGAGGTAGCGGTACTTCATTCGCAGTTCGTCGCCGCCGTCGGTCTCCTCTTCAATGCTGAAAGGGGGCAGTTTCGCCGCGTTAAGGATGGAGAGTTCCTGCACAACGATCTCCACCTCACCGGTGGGCATGTTCTTGTTCTTGCTCTCGCGTTCCTTCACCACACCCACGGTCTGGACCACATACTCGCGACCCAGAGTGCGTGCTTGTGCCACCAAGGCTTGTTGCGCTTCGCTGCCGGGATTGAAGGCCAGTTGCGTGATGCCATACCGATCGCGCAGGTCCACGAAGGTCATGCCACCCAGATCCCGGGTGCGCTGGACCCAGCCAGCCAATGTCACGGTCTTTCCTGCGTCGGAGAGGCGGAGTTCGCCACAAGTATGGGTGCGGTACATGCTATACGTGCGCGCGCAGCGTAATGACCACCCGCGAACGGAGCGCGAAAATACCGGATGCGGCGCGAACCGCTATTGGACCGTGAAGGTCAAGGACCGCCGGATGATGTCGCCATCGGTCTCCTGTACCCAGAAGGTCCACTTCTCCGTGCCCGCCACGGTGCGAAGCAGGATGGTCTTGTCGAAGGCGAATTGATCCGCCCCGATGGAGAGGCTGTCCACCACCTCATCCGCACCAGCGTCATACTTGGAGATCACCTTGAAGGTGTTCAACCCGTCGTCCCCTTTGTTGATGCGCACACCCACCAACAAGGTGTCGCCCAAAGCCATGGTGTCGCTCTGGTAGGTATAGCCCGTGTCGATCACGAATTCGATCGTCGGGTTCACGGTCGGTTTCGCATCGTCCCTGTTGCAGCTGGCCGACCAGCCGCTCACCGCCAAGGCGAGCAGCGCCATACGAACGAACAGTCCACGCTTTTCCATGCGCCGCGAAGGTACGAAGGCCCATGGCCATGCAAGACCGCCTGTTTCAACCGACCGCCCCGACCGAGGCAGCAGATGACATGTCTGCGGCGTCATGGAGGCAGAACCCATGATCATGACCAGAACCCTACTCGCTGCCTTGACCGCATTCGCCGCCGGCGGTGCCATGGCTTGCTCGTGCTTCGGCCCCAATACGTTCTGCGGGGTGCTGAACCCGCCCTACGAGGATCCGGAACCCTGGCTGCCGGATGCGGTGGTCCTGGCAGTGCCGCTTCAGCAGTACTACTATGGCATCGACGTGGTCATCGTGCAGGTCTTCCAAGGACAACTGAACAACGATACGGTGCGGGTGTGGGGTGATAATGGGGCGCTATGTCGGCTCTATGCCGGGTGGGCTGCAGGCGATACCCTGGTGCTGGGTTTGCACCAGTGCGACCTGAGCGGGAATGTCATTCAGAACCCTGACTATCCGCCCGACCTGGAACGCGAGGAGGACTACATGATCAGTGGTTGCGGCGTCTATGCCCTCGACTACCAGAACGGCACGGTGCGGGGCTATGTGGACCAACCTTTCATGCAGAGCTACTCCCTGGAGGCGTTCTCCGAGCTCATCGCGAATTGTGCCCTGTCCAATGGCCTTGCGGAGCGCGATCAGGTGGATCCACTGCTCATCCGTAGCAATGGTGGACCAGTGGGCCTGGAATGGCAAGGCTCGTCATCCCCGATGGAGATCACCGTCTTCGATACCCAAGGCCGTGCCGTGATCCGTCGCCGCTGGGATGGCAGGTACCTAGTGTTGGAACCCTTGAAACCGGGGTCGTACCTGGTTGAAGTGCGCCATGGCCCAGAACGGCTCGTCCGCAAGGTGATGGTGGGCTAGGGCAGATACCTTGGCGGAATATCCACCGTCATGCCCGCCACGCTCAACTCCCCCTTCACCCGCTTCGCGAAGCGCACCTCCACCATTACCGGCAGGCCCATCACCTTCATCCTGGCCGTGGCGGTGATCCTTGCGTGGGCCATTACCGGGCCGCTCTTCCACTACAGCGATACCTGGCAACTGGTGATCAATACCAGCACCACCATCATCACCTTCCTCATGGTGTTCCTCATCCAGAACACGCAGAACAGGGATACGGAAGCACTCCAGATCAAACTGGATGAGTTGATCCGCGCGCAGAAGGAGGCGAACAATGCACTGCTTGACTTAGAAGAGCTGGACGATGACGAGCTCGACCGGATCCGCGAGACCTACTTGGCGTTGGCGCGAGAACAGCGGGAACGGAACGGATGAATGAAGAAGGGCGTCTGCCGTGCGGCGGACGCCCTTCCATTTATCGTGTCGGTAACCCTTACAACGTCCCCCGGTTCTCCTGCTCCCGCTCGATCGCCTCGAACAACGCCTTGAAGTTCCCTTTGCCGAAGCTCTTCGCGCCCTTGCGCTGGATGATCTCGAAGAACATCGTGGGGCGGTCCAGCACCGGCTTGGTGAAGAGCTGCAGCAGGTAGCCCTCGTCGTCGCGGTCCACCAGCACCCCGTGCTGCTTCAGCACCGCCAGGTCCTCGTCGATCTCGCCCACGCGGTCCATCACCGTGTCGTAGTAGCTGGGCGGCACGTACAGGAACTCCACGCCGCGGTCCTTCAGCGCGCTCACCGTTTCGATGATGTTGTTGGTGGCCACCGCGATGTGCTGCACACCCGCACCGTTGTAGAACTCGATGTACTCCTCGATCTGGCTCTTCTTCTTGCCCTCGGCTGGCTCGTTGATCGGGAACTTGATACGGCCGTTGCCGTTGCTCATCACCTTGCTCATCAGCGCGGTGTACTCGGTGCTGATGTCCTTGTCGTCGAAGCTCACCAGCTGCGCGAAGCCCATCACTCGGGCGTAGAAGTCCACCCAGGTGTTCATTTCGCCCCAGCCCACGTTGCCCACCATGTGGTCAATGAACTTCAGGCCCACCGGCTCGGGGTTGTAGTGGCTCTTCCACGCGCGGTAGCCGGGCAGGAAGGGTCCCTTGTACTCATTGCGCTCCACGAAGATGTGCACCGTCTCCCCGTAGGTGTGGATGCCGCTGCGCACCACGTAGCCGTGCTCGTCCTCCTCGCGCACGGGCTCCATGAAGCTCTTCGCGCCGCGCTTGGTGGTCTCCTCCCAGGCCTTCTTCGCATCGGGCACCCACAGGGCGATCACCTTCACGCCATCACCGTGCTTGCGGATGTGCTCGTTGATCGGACTTTCGGGGTTCATCGGTGTGGTCAGCACCAGGCGGATCTTGTCCTGCACCAGCACATAGCTCGTGCGGTCCTTCACGCCCGTCTCCAGGCCCGCGTAGGCCAGGCTCTGGAAGCCGAACGCCGTCTTGTAGAAGTGCGCCGCCTGCTTGGCGTTGCCCACGTACAGTTCCACATAGTCGGTGCCGAGCAGGGGAAGGAAGTCGGCGGCTCCTTCGACGATCTTCTTCAGATCAGGGGTTGCGCTTTCGATGGCCATGGTGCGGTCGTTTGTCCTGCCAGGATTGACCCGGGGAGGAGCGTCAAAGTTCGGTCATTTTCGGAGGGAATGCATGACGGAGGTCAGGCGCGCCCTGAGCGGAGTCGAAGGGGGCGTGCCCCGGCCCAAATGCGGCCGGGTCGGGCTATCCGCTGCAACTCTACACTTGTGCGCCCTGTTGGTGAAGACCTTCGGGACGTTATTGATCACTGAAGGAGACTGAGCAGGGTCGCGGGTGAACCAGTCCGCTGCAGAGGCTTTGAGGC
>JAEUTB010000153.1 GCA_016787995.1 Flavobacteriales bacterium
AGGCCGAAGCAGACCACGGCGGAGACGAGCAGTAGGGTGGGGGTTCCTTCGCGGTGCAGGCGCATCGGCGGTGGGGTGGTGCGGCCAAAGATAGACGGCTGTTCTTGCCCCTAACGGATCAAGTGCAGGTAGAGCATCACCGCAGGTACAGCGAGCAGGAACCCATCGAACCGATCCAGGATGCCCCCATGGCCGGGCAGGATGGTGCCGGAGTCCTTTACAGCATGGGCGCGCTTGAAGGCCGATTCGAGCAGATCACCCAGGGTGGCCGTAAGCGCGATGATGGCGCCCACCGTGATCCATTCTACGGTCTTGAGCTCGGGGTGGAACCGCGCGATGAGCCAGGCCACGGCGAGTGTGAGAGCGATGCCACCGAGCAGCCCCTCCACCGTTTTTTTGGGTGAAACGGCTGGGAGGAGTTTCGTGCGTCCGATGGCACGGCCCACCAGATAAGCGCCGGTATCGTTGGTCCACAGCAGAACCATGAAACCGATGAAGATCCACGCGCCGAAATGGAAGAAGTGCACCATGAGGCCGAAGGGCACCGCTACGAGCAGGAGGCTGGTGAGCGCACCGCCCATGCTGTTGGCGGGGTCACGCTGACCTCGTATCAGCGACCAGGTGATGGTGATCAGCAACATCAGGAAGCCCACGGCCGCGGCATAACCGAAGGTCCAGTCGGGTTCGAACTGCCCCATGGCCACAGCCATGTAGACCACGGCACCGCTGAGGATGGTCCATACGATCGGTTGTGTGTCTTGCTCGCCCCAATAGAGCAGGTGGATCTCGCGCAGGGCCACGAGGCACACGGGCAGGTAGAGCATGAAGGTGGTGAAGGGGCCTGCCCATGCGGCACCCAACGTGAGCGCCACATAGACGGCACCGGTCATGGCACGTACCCCGAGTTCCTTCATGGTTCGCTATGCTGGCTGATCAGGTGGATGGCGCGAAGTACGTCATCCCGATCCACAAGCACCTGTATCGCGCCCATGGAAGGTTACACCGATGACCGTTGATCCATCACCACGGCGGGGATGTCGTTCGCCTCCAGCCGACCCCGCAACACCTCGGCCTCGTGTCGGTCTCGGGCGGTGTGGATCGGCGTCCAATTCGCCATGGGCGAAGGGTGCTATGAAGCCTGCCCTGCGGTCGGAGCCTCCTCCGGCTTGGTCGCACCGGGGGTGCCGCTGCCGTTGGAATGCCCGTTGGCCGTGGGTTGTTCGGGCTTTTGGAAGGGGCGGTCGCCGAAGATCTTCTCCAGGTCTTCCTTGAAGATCACCTCCTTCTCCAGCAACTGCATGGCCAGGGCGGTGAGCTTGTCCTTGTTCTCGGAAAGGATGCGTTTGGCGCGTGTGTACTGGCTTTCCACCAGCTTGCTCACTTCCTCGTCGATGGTCTGCGCCTGCTTTTCGCTGTAGGGCTTGCCGAAGCTGTATTCGCTCTGGCCCGAACTGTCGTAGTAGCTGATGTTCCCGATGCGGTCGTTGAGGCCGTACATCGTGATCATGGCGTAGGCCTGCTTCGTCACCTTCTCCAGATCGCTCAACGCGCCGGTGCTCACCTTGCCGTACATCACGTCCTCGGCGGCGCGCCCACCCAAGGCGGCGCACATTTCGTCCAGCATCTGCTCGGCGGTGGTCAGGTGGCGTTCCTCGGGCAGGTACCATGCGGCGCCCAGCGAGCGGCCACGTGGCACGATGGTCACTTTGATCAACGGACTGGCGTGTTCCACCAACCAGCTCACGGTGGCGTGCCCGGCTTCGTGGTAGGCGATGGCCTTCTTCTCTTCGGTGGTGATGATCTTGTTCTTCTTCTCCAGGCCACCGATCACGCGGTCCACGGCATCGAGGAAGTCCTGCTTGTCCACGCTGGTCTTCTTGCGGCGCGCGGCGATCAAGGCTGCTTCGTTGCAGATGTTGGCCAGGTCGGCGCCGCTGAAGCCCGGTGTCTGGCGGGCGAGGAAGGACACATCCACCGTCACATCGAGCTTCAACGGCTTCAAGTGCACGCGCAGGATCTCCTCCCGCTCGTTCAGGTCGGGCATGTCCACGAAGATCTGTCGGTCGAAGCGACCCGGCCGCAGCAGGGCGCGATCCAGCACATCGGCGCGGTTGGTGGCCCCGATCAGGATCACCCCGCTGTTGGTGCCGAAACCATCGAGTTCGGTCAGGAGCTGGTTCAGTGTGTTCTCGCGCTCGTCGTTGGCGCCCATGCTCACACTGCGTCCGCGGGCACGGCCGATGGCGTCGATCTCGTCGATGAAGATGATGGCGGGCGCTTTCTCCTTCGCTTGTTTGAAGAGGTCGCGCACGCGGCTGGCGCCCACACCCACGAACATCTCCACGAAGTCCGAACCGCTCAGGCTGAAGAAGGGTACGTTGGCCTCGCCAGCGATGGCTTTCGCGAGCAAGGTCTTACCTGTTCCCGGAGGTCCGACGAGCAGTGCTCCTTTGGGGATCTTGGCACCGAGGTCGGTGTATTTCTTCGGGTTCTTCAGGAAGTCCACGATCTCCTGCAGTTCTTCTTTCGCTTCCGCCAGGCCCGCCACATCGTTGAAGGTGACGTTCGTGCTCTTGCCCCCCTCGAAGACCTGTGCGCGGCTTTTGCCGATGTTGAAGATCTGCCCACCGGGCCCGCCGCCGCCACCGATACGGCGCATGACGAACATCCAGATCGCGATCATCACACCGAAGAAGAGCACCCAGTTGAGGATCTCACGTCCCCAGTTGTCCTGGGTCTCGTACTCGTAGGCCACGCCGTGTTTCTCGGCGTCCTCCACGATCCGGTCCTTGAGCACATTGCTGGAGCCCATATTGAAGCCGTAATGCGGACCCGTGTTGGTGCCGCTGATGGGCGAATCCTTGATCTTGCCTTTGTGCGGCTCCTTGTCCAGGCGGTCCTTCTTGATGAAGACCTTCACCAGCTGATCGTTCACCACCACGATGTGGTCCACATCACCAGCGTCCAACATCCGTTGGTACTCGGTGGGGTCGATCTTGGTCATGCTGCCCCCGAACTGGAACAGGTTGATGGAGAGGATCACCAGGATGATGATCCCATAGATCCAGTAGAAGTTGAACGACTTCTTGGGCCGCTCCTTCTCCGATTTGTTATTGCGTTCGTCGTTGCTCACGTTGTTCGTCGTTCTCCTGTCGTTCACGCCACGTTCTCATAGCGCCTGCTGGCGGCGTCTCCCCAGAGGTCTTCCAAAGCGTAGTACGAACGTTTGTCCCGGTGGAAGATGTGCACCACCACGTCCACGAAGTCCATCAACACCCATTCGGAATTACTTGTTCCCTCCACATGCCAGGGTTTCTCGTTGGCCTTTTCCAGGGCGAATTTCTCCACCGACCGATGGATGGCGTCCACTTGTGTGGCCGAGTCTCCATGGCAGATGATGAAGTGGTCGCTCACGGCATGGGGTACATCACGCAGGTCAAGGTGTACGATGTCCTTTCCTTTCACCTCCTGGATGCCTTTGATGATGGTCTCCACCAGGAGGGTGGTGGCACCCTCCCGCACTACCGCGGGTGCTTTCTTCATCCGGTTATCTTGGTCCGTTCAAAGGTACGAAGGATCCCACGGCCTCGTGGAGCGTGCCCAAAAGAGAGGAATATGGCCATCGGGCATCCGGTCTTCGCGTTCGATACGCTCGAGAGCACCAAC
>JAEUTB010000177.1 GCA_016787995.1 Flavobacteriales bacterium
CCAGGCGAATTGCCAGAAAGAGCATGACTCGGCCAAAGCCGCTGGCACCAAGTACGAAGGTGCAAGTAAGTATGAGACCGAGCTGAAAGCCGTACTCACCCCCGACCAGTACACGAAATGGGCGCAGTGGTGCGACGCCAATAAGGCGATGAACACCAAGAAGCCGATGACCAAGTAGGTGCGTGCTGGGAGTCTGTGGTGGTCTCCCCACGTCTGAAGGCGACGGCTCCAGTTCTCTGGGGCCGTTGTCGTTCATGGTGGTTCTTACTCGCAGTAGCTCACTGAAAGGCTGGGGTCGCTGCGCGATCCTAGGCTTTTTCTTTTCGCTGATCCGCTCAAGCTACGGTAACTAGGGATCGCGCGAGGCGCGCTATCCCTGGTGGGGGTGGCTTCAAGTAAGCCCGTCATCGCTCAGCGATCTTGGGCTTTTCCTTTTCCGGATCCGCTCGAGCTGCGGGAACTATGGATCGCGCGAGGCGTGCTATCCCTTGTGGGGGTGGCTACAAGGAAGCCCGTGATCGCTCCGCGATCTTGGGCTTTTTCCTTTTCCGGATCCGCTCAAGCTGCGCTTGGCTAGGGATCGCGCGAGGCGCGCTATCCCTGGCGGGGGTGGCTTCAAGTAAGCCCGTGATCGCTCAGCGATCTTGGGCTTTTTCCTTTCCGGATCCGCTCAAGCTGCGGGAACTAGGGATCGCGCGAGGCGCGCTATCCCTGGCGGGGGTGGCTTCAAGTAAGCCCGGTATCGCTGCGCGATCCTGGGCTTTTTCTTTTCACCGATCCGCTCAAGCTGCGCTTGGCTGATCGGTGAAAAGAAAAAGCCCGGCCACTTCCGTAGCACGGGCTTCCTTGGCGGAGAGGGAGGGATTCGAACCCCCGGTACCCTTGCGGGCACATCTGTTTTCGAGACAGACCCGATCGACCACTCCGGCACCTCTCCTGGGGCTTCCATCGCCGGAGGTCGATGGAAGGGCGGCAAAGATAGACGGACCAACGGACCGGAGAAGTGCCGATCTTACCCAGCGAAAACAGCCGCCGATGCCTACTGAAGGGGCCGTACTGGCCTACACCGTCGAGAAGACCCGCGAATACACTCAATACTACCTCCGCAAGCTGGTGGAGGGTATTCCCGATCAAGCAGCATTCCACCGCCGCTTCGTGCGTGAGGGCCATGAACTGAATTCGGCCTACTGGCTCATCGCCCATATCGCGGTCACGCAGAATGGGCTGCTGCTCATGTCCACCGGTGGGCCGTTCGAGAAATTCTCCTGGGCCAAGTACTTCGGGCGAGGAGGTGCGGGACTACCGCCGGATCAGTGCCCGCCATTGAATGAACTACTGGATACCTTCGAGCGCATCCATTCGAAAGCGGTCGCGCACATCGCGGCCTTGCCTGATGAAGCCCTCGATGGCCCGAACGTCACCGGTATCGCGATGATCGGCACTACGGTGCGCGATGTCATCATCCACGGTATCCGACATGAGGCCTTGCACACCGGGCATTTGAGCTGGGTCTGCAAGCTGCACGGTATAGCCACGATGTAAGCCCGGAAAGGATCCCCTGGAGGTACATTTGCGCGCCTTCTCTGACCATGTCGTACCGAGTCCCCATAGATCGACTTCGCCAGCCTTTCGACGCCTTGCTTGGTGCACAGACCACGGGGGGTGTCCTGCTCTTCCTTGCAGCCGTCGCGGCCATGATCTGGGCGAATTCGCCTTACGCCGAAGGCTACCACCATTTCTGGGAGCAGCATATCGTCTTGGGAAGTCCGGAGTGGAACCTCGACCTGAGCCTGCATCATTGGATCAACGATGGGTTGATGGCCATGTTCTTCTTCGTGGTGGGTCTGGAACTGAAGCGGGAGATGGTGGCCGGTGAGCTATCCCGTCCGCGAGATGCCATGCTCCCGATAGCGGCGGCACTGGGAGGCATGCTCGTCCCGGCAGTGTTGTACCTCATCAACAACCCTACTGGACCTGCTCAGGCGGGTTGGGGGATACCGATGGCCACGGATATCGCCTTCGCGCTCGGCCTCATGGCCCTTTTAGGCAACCGGGTACCCTTGGCCTTGAAAGTGTTCCTGACCACGCTCGCTGTGGCCGATGACCTCGGCGCGGTGGTGGTGATCGCCCTCTTCTATACGTCGGATATTTCCTTGCTGAACCTGGGCATCGGAACCGGGATCCTGGGCATCATGATCGCGGGGAACCGCCTTGGGGTGCGCAGTCCCTGGTTCTATGCGATCTTCGGTATCGGCGGTGTTTGGACGGCCTTCCTCATGAGCGGCGTGCATGCCACCATCGCTGGTGTTTTGGCCGCCTTCACCATACCGGGTATCCCCAAGGTGGAGGAGATGGTCTTCGTACGGCGGATGCGGCTCTATCTCTTCAGTTACGCGAACCAGGACACGCCCGACAAGGGCATCCGAACGGCCGATCAGATCCACGACCTGGAGCGGATGAACCGATTGACCGAATACGCGAGCACACCTTTGCAGAACCTCGAGCACGCGTTGCACCCGTTGGTCACTTACATCATCCTCCCGCTATTCGCCCTGGCCAACGCTGGCGTGGTGCTTCCCGATGACTTCATTGGGGCCCTGGGTACACCGGTAGCGCTTGGTGTTGGGCTGGGCCTGGTCTTGGGCAAGCCGATCGGCGTTCTATTGATGTCGTTCATCATGGTGCGTTTCGCGGGCGCCCGGCTCGGTAGCGGAGTCACCTGGCGCCACATGATCGGAGCTGGATTGCTGGCAGGGATCGGCTTCACCATGTCGCTGTTCGTGAACGAGCTCGCCTTCACCGATGCCGTCCTTCAGCAAGAAGCCAAGCTCGGGGTGCTCTGTGCATCACTTCTTGCAGGCGTACTGGGTTACATCTGGCTGGTGCGCACACCGGCCCGGAAGTCCAGCGACGGAGACTAACGCTCCATCCATGGGAGCCAACACACGCTCGCGCAACCCTGCGGCCACCTTGCAGACATGGGTGCTGGTGGTAGGCGTGGCGCTGATGGCGGTGAAGCTGCTCGCATGGCACATCACGGGCAGTAACACCATCCTCGGCGATGCCTTGGAGAGCGTGGTGAACATCGTTGCCGGAGCCTTCGCGTTGTACAGCCTGATCCTCACCGCGAAGCCGCGCGACCGCGAGCATCCTTATGGTCATGGCAAGGTCGAATTCATCTCCGCGGGGCTGGAGGGCGGCCTGGTGATCATGGCCGGTGTGCTCATCATATGGCGTTCGGCCCATTCCATGGCCCATGCGCAAGGCCCTTCCGAATTGGGCGCGGGCATCGGCCTCACGGCCCTCACAGGAGGCATCAACCTCGTGATGGGCCTGCTCTTGAAGAAGCGCGCTCGGGAGCTGCATTCCATCACCATGGAGGCCAGTGGCACACACCTCTTGAGCGATGCCTGGAGCACGGCGGCCATGGTGGTAGGCCTTGCCATCATCGCCATCACCGATATCCTCTGGTTGGATGCGGTATTCGCCATCGTTTTCGCCGTCATCATCATCCATAGCGGCGCACAAGTCCTACGTCGGGCTGTAGCGGGGATCATGGACGAAGCCGACCTCGACCTCGCCGCGCGCGTGATCGCCATCCTGCAGGAACACCGGAAGCCGCAGTGGGTGGACGTGCACAACTTCCGGATGATCCAATACGGGCCGGTGCTCCACATCGATTGCCACGTGACGCTGCCGTGGTACTACAGTTTGGAACAGGCGCATGAGGAGATCGCCTTCATGGAGCAACTGGTGAACGAACGCTGCCAGCGCGAAGTGGAACTCTTCATCCACATGGACCCCTGCCTACCCAGCAGTTGTGCGATCTGCGCCCTGGAAGCATGCCCCCAGCGGAAAGCCCGTCATGGCGGCACGATCAACTGGCACTTGGGTACGGTGCTCCAGAACGCCAAACACTCCGAGGGCGATGCTGAGATGAACGCACCGGCGTGATCCCGGAACGTCGAAGACGAGATCCCAGCCTTGGTGAAAGTCCGTTCCGTCATGAACTCTTCCACCGCGCTGGATGGCGTGAGGTTCAGGAGATCGGGTGCCTACAAAAGACAAAGCCCCTCGCGGGGCTTTGGGGTGGTAGACCGGGCTTGAACCGGCGACCTCCGGAACCACAATCCGGCGCTCTAACCAACTGAGCTACAACCACCATTTCCCGCCACCGGAGCAGCGGGGCCGCAAATATAGCGCGAAGGTGCCAACACCCACGTCCGGCGGGTGGGCTTCGGCGTACTTTTCGCGGCCCATGCCAAGTAGCCCCGGTGCAGCGGCGGAAACACCGCACGTCCTCGTCCTCCCCAAGTGGTGGCCGAACGCACGCGACCCGCAGCTGGGCGACTTCATACGCAAGCAGGTGCAGGCCACCGCCCGGTTCACCAAGGTGACCGTCCTGCTCATCGAGGGCGACCCCGACCACCCGACCGGCGTGGCACGCGCCGATGCCGATGACCTCATCGTGATCCGTTCGCGCTACCGCCCCAGCCAAAGCCCTATGAAGCCCTTGCGGAAACTGGTGAACCTGCGCCGGTACTGGAAAGCGGCGATGGCCGGCTGGCAGATGGTCCTTCAGGAACGTGGTATACCCGACTTGGTGCACGTCCACATCCTCGTGCGGCCGGCCCTGGTGGCCCATTGGATCAAACGGAAACACGGGATACCCTACATCCTGAGTGAACAGAGCAGCGAATACCTCGATGGCACCTACCGGCGTAAAGGCCCCTTCTTCCACGCGCTGAACCGCAAGCTCTTCGGCGACGCGAACGCCATCACCGCGGTCTCCGGCTGGCTGGGCGATGGATTGAAAGATCTGGGCCTCTGTACGGAATACGCCATCGTCCCGAACGTGATCCCGGGATTGGACCGACCGCTGCCTTCACGCGGTCCAGCAGGGCACTTCATGGTGGTGGCCGACCTCGTGGACCGCACGAAGAACGTGAGCGGGGTTATCAGAGCATTGGCCATGGCCGCAAGGCACCACGACCAGCTGCGGCTGTCGGTGATCGGCGATGGTCCGGACCGTGGTTTCCTTGAAGAACTGGCCTCGACCGAAGGAGTGGCACAGCGTGTCCGCTTCCTCGGCCGCTTGCCGAACACGGAAGTACTCGATCACATGGCCACGGCTTCGGCGGTGATCATCAACAGCAATGTGGAGACTTTCAGTGTGGTGACCGGAGAAGCCCTGGCCCAAGGCAAGCCTGTGATCGCCACACGCTGTGGTGGCCCACAGGGCTTCGTTTCCGACACCAACGGCATCCTCATCGCAGTGGGCGACACCAGTGCGTTGGCCGCAGCCATGGTGCAAATCACGGAGAACATCACCAATTACGACCCGGATATGATCCGCGCCAGCGTGAACGAGCGTTTCAGTCCGGAAGCCGTTGGACAGGCCTTCAAAAGCATCCATCAACGTAGCTTGCCTGCCCCTGCCAGCGCATGAAGAGCGAACTCCGCATCGGGATCTACTGCAAAGGGACAAGCCTACCCCATTGGCAGGCGCAGTGTTTGCGGCACCTGGCCGAGCAGCAAGGGGTGCGTTTCAGTGTGCTGGCCGTGCCCGATGTGCATGATGGTTCCGCGCCTACGGGTGGCATGCGCGAAGCCCTCGGGACGAGGCTCAATGAGCTGATCATCCACCGCGCCGCTGAAGTAGAGGACCTCTCCACCATGCTCGGCAATCTCCCGATGGTGTGGTTGAAGGGCAGCCAACCCACGGAGAAAGAACTGCAAGCGGTCCGGTCCCATGGTGTGGATGTCCTCCTCGCATTGCTTCCTGTGCCGGAAGACATCGCAGCCAGCTCGGAGCTACCGATATGGTCCTTCGATGTGCAAGGTCAGCCCTTGTCATCCAGCGGCCTGCCGGTATTCGCCCGATGGATGATGGAACCACCGCCCAGCAGTGCCGCATTGATCTGTTCCGCCACCGGCCAGCGCGTGAGCGCCACCTTCACCACACGAACGAACACCGATGGCGTGGACATGGACGCCATGTTGCTCGGCAGCGCTTGGTTGCCCGTGGAGATGCGGCGCACCTGGGATGCCACGAACAGCAAGCGCGAGGCACACCCGGAGCCCCAGGCCAAAGAGTCCAGCATCATCTCCCTGCTTTTCCTGTGGTTAGGGAGTGAAGTGCGGGCGGCCACATCAGGCAAGCCACGCCCGGTGCACGCCGGCGAATGGAACATCGGCATCTTCCCGAACCCGATCCAAAGCTTGTTGGACGAGGATCACAATACGAACGTGCGCTGGCTTACCAGTCCTTCCCCGGGCACACACCGGCTCGAGCCCTTCGGCTACCAAGCAGCGGATGGACAATTGAACGTGTTGTACCGGAAAATGGATAGGCTCGGTGGCACCGACACCATCGCTCGCCTGCGTCCGAAGAACGATGGCAACCTGAAACGATCGCGCACCATGCTCTCGGCCCAAGCCGCATTGAGCTACCCGTTCGTGCTTCAACACGGGGCCGACATCCACGCCATCGTCAGCTACCCGCACCAGCAGCGCACCGAGCTTTTCCGTGTGACGGAGACCAACGATGGGCTCGACCACGTGAAGACCTTGTTGGATGTGGCCTTGATCAATCCCACCTGTGTGGAACACGAGGGACGTTGGTGGATCCTGGGCTCCGATGTGGACGCACCGGATGGTGTGCTGCGGGCCTACCATGCCCCGGCTTTCGATGGCCCGTACACCGCACACGTGAACAATCCGGTGCGCATCAGCGGCACAGGGTGCCGACCTGCTGGCACCATGTTCAGGCACGATGGCGTTCTGTGGCGCCCTTCGTTGGACAACACCGACCCGCGCGCCCCGGCGGTGATCCTCAACCGCATCGTGGAGTTGAGTCCCACCAGCTTCCACGAAGAACCCGGCCGCACGCTTACTGGATTCGCCGGATCGGTCTACGGCAACGGCGTATCCACCATTTGCGCCATGGGCGATATCACCATCGTGGACGGCCTGCGTCACGGTCCGGAAGCGCGCGAGATCGGGCCGTCGGAGCGCAGTCCCAACCGGAGGAGCAAGGCGTACGAGGAATGATCCGTCCGGTGATCGGTACCGTGGCCACCCGCGTGGTGATCACCCTCGCCAACCTGGTGCTGGTGGCCCTGGCCGGACGCATGCTCGGTGCTGAAGGATTGGGCAGCATTGGCCTACTTGTGTTGGGGATCACCTTCGTGTTGATCATGGCGCATCTGGTCGGCGGAGGTGGCCTGGTGTACGTGGTGCCGCGATCAGGAACGGGGGCGGTCCTCCTGCCGTCGTACGCTTGGGCGCTGCTCACCGGAACTGTGGCGCTAGTGGTGTTCAGCGCGGTACCGCTGGCTCCTGAAGGACTGGCGGTGCATGTGGTCGGCCTTGCCTTCCTTCAAGCGTTGAACAGCATCCACCTCAACATCCTCGTCGCACGGCAACGCATCGGCTTGCAGAACGCGCTGTTGGTGATGCAAAGCCTCGTGCACGTGATCATGGTAGCGTTGTTGTTCCAAATAGAAGAGGCCACGTTGATGGACTATGTGCAAGCGACCTACGTCGCGCATGGCCTCACCGCGATCACTTCCGCCTGCTACGCTCTACGCGGAGAATTGCTGGCGAGCAACGCTGCGATGCGTGCGGGTTTTCTGGCCTTGTTGAAGCAAGGCGGCATCGGCCAGATGGCCAACCTCTTCCAACTGATGAACTACCGCGCGGCCTACTACCTCATCGAAGCCTTCCGGGGGACCGCCGCCTTGGGGATCTATTCCGTGGCCATGCAACTGGCAGAAGGTTCGTGGTTGGTACCGAAGAGCATTGGTGGCGTGCTGTACAGCAAGGTGACCAACCTGGAAGAAGAGCGCCGGCAGGTGCAACTCACCGTGATCCTCTTCAAAGTGGCGGTGGTCTTCGGGCTGCTTTGTACGGTGGTGCTCATCGTTCTTCCCGATGCCGTTTACAGCTCCATTTTCGGTCCGGAAGTGCAAGGGCTCCGTCCGATCCTTCTTCTCATCGCACCCGGTCTGGTGGCCATGTCGGGCTCACAGGTATTGAGCCATTTCCTCAGCGGTACCGGGCGGATCGCACAGAACCTCGTCGGCAGCGGCTTGGGCATGGTGGCCACGGTGATCCTCGGCTGGGCCTTGGTGCCGGTGCTGGGTGTGCAGGGTGCTGCCCTCACGGCTTCGGTGGCGTACAGCACCAGCTTGGTCTATCAGCTCATCATATTCCTGCGCCTCACGAAGGTCCCGGTGGGCGAGCTGTTGCCCCACGCTGGCGACGTGCGGAAGGCGCGATCGCTCTGGTACATCCACCGGAGCAAACGCGCGGAGGCGGGATCCTATATTTGACCACCGCGCTGGCATGATCCGCCTCACCACCCCACCCTGCGGGCCACGCAGCGAAGCATGAAGGTCTCGGTCATCATCCCGTGCTACAACGTAGCGGGCTTCATCGGCGAATGCCTGGAGAGCATCCTGGCGCAGGACCATGCCGATCTGGAAGTGATCTGCGTGGACGATGGCAGTAAGGACGACACCGCCGCGCGCATCCAAGGCATCATCGCCACTGCGCCTCGCGGTCACATCATCCGCCTCATCCAACAACAGAACCGCGGCGCCACGGCGGCACGTAACCACGGATTCCGAGAAAGCACAGGCGAGTACATCCAGTTCATGGATGCGGACGATGTGCTGATGACGCGGAAGATCGGACATCAAGCGCGCCTGGCCGAAAAGACCGGCAAGCCAGACCTCATCGTGGGCAGCTTCACCATCCTCGATGCACGCGGCAAGGTGTTGCAGGAGCGCTACTACACCCGCAAAGGCGACCTCTGGATCCACCTGATGCGCACCGACCTGGGCAACACCATCAGCAACCTGTGGAAGCGCAGCATCGTGGAGGCGGTGGGCGGTTGGGACGAGACCATGCGCAGCAGCCAGGAATACGACCTCATGTTCCGCATCCTGCGCATCACCCAGAACGTGGTGTTCGATACGGAGCTCTACAGCATCGTGCGCAAACGCGAAACGGGCTCCATCACGCAAACCAATCTCGGCGGCAACTGGATCCGCTACGTGAACCTGCGCACACGCATCATCGACCACCTGCGCGATAAACGTTCACCGGCGGAGCTGGCGCAGTTCCACCAGTTCCTGTTCGACTCCATCCGTGTATTGTACGAGCACGATCCCAAAGCCGCGCTGGAGTTCCACGCCAAGGAATTGCCCAAGGGCTTCAAGCCTTCGCCCTCTCCCACCACGCGCCCCACCTACCTGGCGCTCTACAACATCCTCGGTTTCCGCAACACCCAGCGGCTCTGGGCGCGGTTCCACTAGGTCAGTACGTATCGGGACTCACCGCTGCATGCACGGTCATACGCGTTCCTCCGCAGCGGAAGGGAACACTTGTCTTATCCTAGGTCGAGCAGATCCTTCACCGCTGGTGGGCGCGCCACGGTGAAGCCCTCGCCATAGGTGACGCCGATCAACCGTCCCATCTGGCGGGCCCGCGCTTCGAGGAAGGGCAGGAAGTCGGGGTTCGAGATCGGGCTGCTCGGCTCCGTGCTGTTGGGGTCGTAGAACTGCGAAGCGAAACAGCGCAGTGCCGCTTCCTTCCCTGCCCAATGGGGTGTAACGTCGATGATCAGGTCCGGATCGATCCAATGGTCCTGCACCGCA
>JAEUTB010000202.1 GCA_016787995.1 Flavobacteriales bacterium
CGATCCGTTGCGTGAATTCGAGCTCTTCGATCAAAGCGGCCATGGCGTTCAGGGTCGGTCAAAAGTACCGAAATAGGCATTGACCCGATCGCGATAATACGGCTTCAATCCCGGGGGCACTGTTCGTAACAGTTCCGCCTCGCGAGCTTTCCGGCGCTGGTAGTCGAAGTAACGGGCCGGATCAGCGGCTGGCAGGGGCTTTCCCTCGTTGCTGGTGCGTTGCTGGTCGAGTTCCCGTTCGCGCTCGGCTTTTTCATGTTCAAGCAGCCGGGTCATGATCTCCTGCTGGCGGCGCAGGGTTTCCGGAGTGATGTTCTTGTTCACGATGTCCTTCTCGTTCTGTTCCATCTGCTCGGCCAGTTTGTTCAGCGGGTTGCCGGCTCCGCTGCCATCCTTGTTCAGTTCTTGCGCGAGCTTTTGCATCTCTTTCCGGATGGCGGCCTGCTGTGCGGCCATCTGTGCAAGCTGTTGGCTCATGCCGGGCATGCCCATACCGCCGGGGTTCTTCTCACCGGGTTTCTCACCGGGCTTCTTGCCCTCTTGCATGGCCTTTCGCATCTCCTCGAGCTGTTTCTGAAGGGCCTGCTGGTTGGCCTTCATTTTGGCCATCTTCGCTTTATCGCCAGGTTTGCCACCCGAGCCGCCAGGCTTGTTGCAGCTGCCGCTGCCTGGTTTGCTCTGGGCGTTCATCTGGGCCATCATTTGCTGAAGGGCCTCGTCCAGCAGCAGCGCGAGATTGTTCAAGCTGGTCATGGCGTGCTGCTGCTTGTCGGCGGCCATGGGTTTGGACCGATCGTTCGCGCGGGCATCGCCGAGCAGCCGTAGGGCTTCGTCCATATTCCCGTTCACGGCGTTCATCTCCCGGTTCACGATGCTCTGCAGCTGGGGCACACGCTTGCTTAGGGCGAACAAGGAGTCCTCGATCACTTTCGCGTCATCGCGGAGCTTGCGTTGGGTGCGACCGTGCTCCACGAATCGAGGGTCCTTGGTGCTGGTGGTGCCCACGGCTTGCATGAGCGCTTCCTCATCGAAGCTCAGTTGTACGATGTTCTCCAGAAGCTGCCGCAGGGCCTCCATGTCCTCTTCCTGTTGCTCCTGCGCCCCGCTTTGCATGCTGCTTTTCATCTCATGCGCGAGCTGGTCCATTTGGTCGGCCGCGCTTTTCTGGGACTGGCTGGCTTTCTTGTTCTGCTTCTTGTCCAGTTCTTCACTGCTCTGCTGCTGCTCATCCTGGATGTTCTTCTCCTGTTCATCCGTTTTCGGGATGTCCATCGGGCTTTCGAGCTCGCTGTTCTTCTGCTGGAGTTCGTCGAGTTGCTTGGTCAGGTCCTCCATCTCCTTGTTCAGCTCCTCTTGCCGCTCTTTCAGCTCCTCTTGCTCGGTCTTTCCCTCCTCGGTCTCCTGGGCCAATTCCTCCTGCTTGTCCGCGAGTTCCTCGAGCTGCTTGGCGATGTCCTCCGCCTTCTGCTCCACTTCCATACGCTTGAAGGTCTCCAAAGCGCGGTCCAGCTCCTTCTCGATATCCTCCTGATCCATCTTCATCTCCTGAAGCTGCTCTTGAAGCTTGTCCTTGTCGAGCTTTTCCATCAGCTCCTGCACCTGCCGGTAGAGTTCCTTCATCTCCTCGCTCAACACATTCTCGAACAACTCCTGCACCTGGCGCTGCTTCTCCAGGAGGCGTTCGTCCTGGGGCCTGAATTCCTGCTGTTGTTGCTGGCTTTCGCGCAGTTGTTCGGTGCTCTTCTCGATCTCCTGCTGCAACTGTTGTTGACGCTGCATCACATTCTCGAGCTTCTGCTTGTCCTGCCAGTTCAGGTCCTTCTTCTCAAGCATTTCGCGGCGGAGTTTATCCAGCTCCTTCTGCAGGTCCTGCGCCTCTTTGATGTTCTGCTTGAGGCTGCTCTTTATGGCTTCGCTTTGCTGCTCTTCCTTTTCGGCCAGCTCTTTCAAGGTCGGTGCCTCGAACACCTGCGGCGTGCTGCGTGCGCTCTTGCTTCCGTTCACCCCGTCATTATCCCACACCTCGAACCAATGCTCGATCTTATCACCCGGGTTGATGGTGAATCCATAGACGTCCCAACTGTGGAAGAACTCCTGCCGGGTGTTGCGTGGATCGATCGGTAGTTCCTTGACGCCGCTGCGGAGTTCCGTGGGCACGCTGTCGCCACCGTTCACGAACCGGTAGTGGAAGAGCAGGCGCTTGAACCCATGGTCGTCCATCAGATCACCCCGATAGAAGAGGCGCTTAAGGGCGGTGCTATCCGTGCGGGTCTCCACTTGGATGGTGGGATAGAGGTCTGGGACCACCTCGGCCCTGTACTGCAGGGGGTCTCTTGCTGACCGCGTGCCGTTCCGCGGGGTCATGCGGTAGGTGCGGCTTTGCAATAGGCGGCGTGATGCGCGGAACGCGCCCGTGCCATCGTTGGTGGCCGTGGGTGTAAGGGCGAACGTGGTATCATCAAACGCGAGGTCCATGAAGTCGGCGCTACGGGCGTTCACGTTCCATGTGATGCGCGTGCCAGCGGGTACGGTGATGTCGCCTGTGTTGCTGGCGGTCTCATTGGGCCGCCCGAGGTATCCCGGATATTCGAGCGAAAGCGTGAAGTCCAGCAGCAGCGGATCCGGAATGGTGCGCAGGGTGTGGCTTTCCGAGCGGAAGCCTTCGGCCACGAAGTTGAAGGCAGTGTTCTCCTGCACATTGCGGAAGCGGTGGCCGAAGTGGGTCGCGTCCTTCTTCACCATGGGTATGCGCTGCCCATCGACCTCCAATTCCACCTGTTGGGGTATGGCTTGGCCATCGATGCCGACGATGACCTCGAAGTCTTGCGCTTCTGGAACGAGGAGGGAGTCGTTCTCCAGGACAAAGCGGAAGGGAGCCTCGGGGATGAACTCGCTCCGGTGGGCGAGGAGACGTTCGGTCGGCCCTGTGATCAGGCTTGGGGCTGCGAACAGGAGGACCAGCAGCAGTGCGAGCGGGGGTAGGGCGTACCGCAAATAGCGCCGGTTGCGCCCCAGGTCGATGGCGTTGGCGAACGGTATCGGCCCCAACTCGCGGTTGCGCTGGGCGATGGCCGCGTCGATGAGCGCGCGTTGCTGGGGTCGTGCCGCTGCTTGATCGCGTAATTGGAGTGTGTTCAGAAGCTTGTCCTTCACTTCGGCGAAGTGGGTGCCGATGATGGCTGCGGCTTCTTCGTGGGAGATCATCCGCCCAAGGCGGAAAAGCTTCAGCAGTGGAATGGCGATGAACCGGACCACGACAAGGAGCGCAGCGGCCAGCGTGGTCCAGAAGAGCGCCGTGCGGGTCGTGGTGCCGAAGCGGCCGAAGTACTCCAGCAGCGCCGCCGTCAGAAAGAAGATCACGAGCAGACCAACACTGTACAACAGGCCGCGGATCGCGCGGTCCTTATAGTACTTGCGGATGAAAGCGTCGAGCTTGGCGATCAGGTCGCGTTGGTCCTGCATGATGTTGACGCCCCTCAACGGCTATGCCGAAGTGGATGTTCGAACAAAGCTACGGTAAGACCGAGGGCCTCTGGAAGTACACATCCAACCCCATCCGGTTCACTCCACCACCATGCGACCGACGGCACGGGATCCCGAGCGGTCCACGATGACGGTGTAGGTCCCAGCTGACAACCGCCCCTCCAGGGCCAACGTGATGGAGTTGCCGGTCCCGGTATTCAGCTCTTGGTACACCGAGCGTCCGAGTGCGTCCAACACATTGACGTGCGCGGGAGCGGCTGATGCAGCGGATAGTGTGATCGAGAAGCTGCCGTTGTTCACGGAAGGTTGGATGAGGATCGGCGCTTGGTCGCCCCCGTAAGCGCGAACTCCCGTATTCAGAAGGGTCGTTGAGCCGGAACATCCCTGGGGGGTGCTCACTTCGACACCCACCGCGCCAGGGCCGGGCGGGGTGAAACACGCGCCCTCCGCACCGAGGACCGGCTGGCCGGCGTAGCTCCATTGGTAGGTGTATCCAGCGCCGGTCGGTTGGGCGCATAGCAATCCGAGTTCCGTGTTGTTGATGATCGAGGCTTCTGGGATATCGCCAACGCTAAAGGGGAATGCGATACTGTGGACACAACCGAAATCATCGATCAACGTGTAGTCGATGATGTGTTCGCCAGGAACGGCGAGCAGGGTCCCCTGTCCTGGACTGGACGTGTTATTCACCACCCCCACGCCAGACCAGTAACTGGAGTCTGCCGACGAGCCGAGGATCGGGCCTTGGTCGATGAAGGAGCTGTCTGGAGTCTCGCCAAAGGAGATGCACCAGCCGCAGAGGTAGCCATCGTCCGCACCGAAGTTGTCGGTAGAGGAGAAGGTCCAAGTGCCGTTCATGGGACAGCCCAGTAGCTGCTCAAGGGGTTCAACACTCGTGTAGCGCCCTGGGGCCAAAGCGAGGCCACCGTCCCCGGTGGGTACGGTGTTCGCGCTACTATAATCCTGCATGAAGCCGAACTCCGGGGAGAGGCCGAAGCAGTACCGAAAGCACTCTCCTGGAACGCCGATCCCGTCATCATTGGCGTTGCCCAAGTACATGCCTCCACCACCTTGTTGGTGCAGGACCACGGATTGGCCATTCGGGCAAGCCACCTCCAGAACAAGATCGCCCATGTAGGAGTGCTCGATGTCGATGCAGATATCGCCCAGTTCTGCCAACGAAGCGATCGGAGCTGTGCTTTGACCGGTGACCAGCAGGGTGGATAGGGAAGGCGGTGAGGGGGAATCGAGCAGAGCGACACCATTGTCCGGAGCAGTACACGCCACCGGATAGCCGATCATGGGTGCCTGTTCGGCAAAGGCCTGCAGACTGAACTCTTCGCCCTCGCACGCTTCCTCCGGCACGGTGGTCCCTTCGAAATCCGGGGTGGCGCTAACCAAAACGAACACGGGGTCGGATTGGCCACTACTGCATCCGATGTCATCGATCACTTCCAAGGTTACTTCCAAGACCCCTGGGTCATTGAAAACATGGGTATATGAGGTGGTGTTGGTGGTGTCGCTTGATCCATGGATGCGCCAAACCCATAGGACGATCGCCTGGCCATTCGCGGCCGAGCTGGCGCTCGCATCGAATGCGACAGCATCCCCTTGGCAGATCCGGATCGGCGAAGCTGTCGGGCCGGAAAAGGCGGCAAGTGGCGGTATGCAGCCTCCTTGACCACGAGTCGTTAGGACTGCAAGAAGTGATAGCAGTGTAAAGAGCAAGGAGCGGTGCATGGTTGCTTGGTTGGTGGAGAAAAGTAGTGCTTTGGAGACGACCACATCGGCAGCTCTGTTGCCTCATGGTATTTCCGGTCTTGAAGAGGGTACTCCACGGACAAGGGTTCGTTCGTCGTACCATTGGAGAAGCAAATGGCGAAGAGGCATCTTGAACTCGTTCTTTCCGTCTATTGCCGTATGCGGGTCGGATCGCGCGTAGGCGTAGGTGCCATAGCTCCCTTCTTGGTGGCTGGTCTACTGTTCGTTGCTGGCGAAAGCGTCCATGCACATGGTGGCACAGGTGAGGGAGTTTCGACCTGGAACACGGCAAAGGGGCGGCGGCTTTCGGCTAGGGTGAGACGGTCCAACAACACCTACGGATCGCACTACTTCGCTTCTTTCTCGGCCATACCCCTCAGGAAGCGAACGGGCTTCTATAAGAACACCATGGTTTCGTTGAACGCTATTTCCTACGGGCTTACCGAGCACCTTTCCGTAGGCGGCTCGCTGGATCTGGTCTCCTTGATCAGAGCGCGTGATGGAGGCCCGGTCTATACCGGTCGGCTCCAGGTGTCGGGGTCCGCTTCGGAGATATTCCACCTTGGTGCGTCCGTCACCTACTTGAACGCTCGTGTCCCTGTGGGTGCCTCTGTGCCCGAGGGCACCACGGTACCGCCGGGTATCTTCACCGGTTTGGCGATGTTCACGATCGGGAGCAGGGACTACCAGCTTACCGTCGCCGGGGGGCTGACACATGACGGTCAGCGAACGGGAGAGGGTCCGGTGTTCAACTTCGGCGGAGCAGCCCGCGCTTTTCCGAACATCATGTTCGTCACCGAGCATTGGGTTTTCACCGATCCGGACCGTGATTTCCTTGCGCACAGCTTTGGGATACGCATTCTAGGAGATGAGCTGGCGATAGACGTTGGCCTGGCCTACGACCGTGAATTCACCACGAAGGTGACTTCGGTTGGAATGCCCTTTCTAAGTGCCACGCTGAACTTCTGACCGATGTCACGTCTGCTTCAGCTTTGACGTGCTGGTGTAAATTCGCGGCCTCGAAATGGCGACGAAGACCCTAACCCCCAAGTTCGACCCAGGGTCCCTGGTGTTGATCGACGAAGAAGAATCGCGCCAGTTCGTGATGGTGGTCTCTGGCCACCGGGCACGTATGGAGTATGATCGGACCCCCGACCGGATCTTCCTTACCCAGCTCACGATCCCTGTAGCATTGGAGGGCCTTGATATCGCGGATGTGCTTACCGAGAAGGTGTTAGCCTGGGTGGAGTCCAAGGGAATGAAGCTTGTGCCCTATAGTCCGGTGGTGAAGGCCTATTTGCGCAAACACACCACGTGGCAGCGGCTGCTGGTGAAGGGCGTGCAGATCTGATCTCCGCTTACAGGGCGGGCTCCTGTTACCTTCGCGCCTCACTCCCCAGGGCCATCCGCTAGTGCGTGTCGCACGGATACCCCCTGGGCCACTTCAGAAGCATGTCCGTTCGTGTTCGATTCGCTCCAAGTCCCACAGGCCCATTGCACATGGGTGGTGTGCGCACAGCCTTATACAACTACCTCTTCGCCCGCAAGCACGGTGGCCAGTTCCTGTTGAGGATTGAGGACACCGATCAAACACGCTATGTTCCTGGTGCAGAAGCTTACATCAAGGAGAGCTTGGAGTGGTGCGGCCTTGTGCCGGACGAAAGCCCATGGGTGGGAGGTCCTGATGGACCCTATCGGCAAAGCGACCGCAAGCATTTGTACAAGGACTACGCGGAAGAATTGATCGCCAAGGACAAGGCCTACTATGCGTTCGACACCCCCGAGGAGTTGGATGCGATGCGCGCGCGCTTACAAGCCGCTGGCGTAGCTGCACCCGCGTACAATGCGGTGACCCGGGAGCACATGAAGAACTCCCTCACCTTGAGCGCGGATGAGGTAAAGGAGCGGCTGGCCCGAGGCGACCAATACGTTGTTCGCCTGAAGGTGCCGCGGCACGCCGAAGTCCGTTTCGAGGACATCATCCGCGGGTGGGTGGTGGTGCATAGTGCCAACATCGACGACAAGGTGCTTTTCAAGAGCGATGGCATGCCAACCTATCATTTGGCGAACATCGTTGACGACCACTTGATGCGGATCACACACGTGATCCGCGGCGAGGAATGGTTGCCCAGTGCGCCCTTGCATGTGCTCATCTATGAAGCATTCGGGTGGGAGCGGCCTGAGTTCGCCCACCTGCCGCTCATCTTGAAGCCGGACGGGAACGGGAAGTTGAGTAAACGGGACGGTGACCGGCTGGGGTTCCCCGTCTTCTCTTTGGATTGGGTGGATCCGACGAGTGGGGAAAAAAGCAGTGGCTACCGGGAGAAGGGCTACTACCCCGAAGCGTTCATCAACATGCTGGCCTTATTGGGCTGGAATCCGGGTACGGATCAGGAGATCATGAGCTTGGAGGAGCTCACCCGGCTTTTTGACCTGTCGCGCGTGCATAAAGGAGGTGCCAAGTTCGATCCGGACAAGACGAAGTGGTTCAACCAACAGTATCTGCGCGAACGGCCGGATGCTGAGCTGGGCGCACAACTCCAAGTCCGGCTTGGTGCCAAGGGCATTGAAACCACGCTGGAGCGTGCAACGCAAGCGGCTCGGCTGCTGAAGGAGCGTGCAACGTTCGTGGATGACATGCTGGAAGGGACGTACCTGTTCACTTCCGGCCTCCCACTAGAAGCGGGCTCTGCTGCGGAGGAGGAGTTGAGGAAGCGCTGGAAGCCCGAGCTGGCTCCCGCTTTGGAAGCGTATATCAAGGCCATGGAAGGGCTTAACACCTTCGGGCCTGCTGACCTTGAGCCCACCTTCAACACGGTGCTGCAGGAGAATGGGCTGAAGGTCGGCCAATTGATGCCGATCTACCGGCTATTCGTGGCGGGTCGCATGCAGGGCCCTGGCATGTTCGATGTGAGCGCCTTGTTGGGGCGTGAAGAGGTGATCGGCAGGCTCCGGGCCGGGCTTCAACATTGTTCAGGATGGGCCTGATCGAGGTCAACGGGATCCGCGTTCGAGCCTTCCACGGCTGCTTGGAGGAGGAGGCTCGCATCGGAGGTGACTACATCGTTGACGTGCATGTTTCCGGGGATCTTCAAGACGCGGAGCGCACGGATGACCTTTCGAGAACGGTGGACTATGGTCATGTGGCGGCCATCGTGAAGGATCAAATGGCTCAGCGCAGCCGGTTGATCGAACACGTAGCCGCTCGGATCTTGGCCCAGCTGAGGGCCGAATGGCGTAAAGAGCTGCACTGGCGCGTGCGGATCGTGAAGCTGCGGCCGCCGATCCAGGGGGATGTGGAGCAGGCCGTCTATACTGTAGAGGGGTGAACGACGCGTATGAAGCGGGAACCACCTATCTTCGCGGACCCTTAATGGTCGCGTGGCCGAGGGGCTAGGCACAGCTCTGCAAAAGCTGCTACTGCGGTTCGAATCCGCACGCGACCTCTACTATGAACGCCCCGGCCGGGGCGTTCATCATTCCAGCACAAGCGGTCGTTCTGGGTCACTGGACTTAACTTGGCCCATACCGATCGCGCCTTATCCGCGTTGTCAGCATGTTCGAACTACCGATGAGGATTCTACTACTCCCGTTCTTGCTGGTGCGCATGGCCTATGGGCAGGAACAAACCGCCATAGGAGAATGGCGCGACCATTTCCCGTACTCCAATGTGACCACGGTGGCCGAAGGAGAAGGGCACATTTATTCCGCTTCAGCGAATGGTGCGTTCCGCTATGCGTTCTCCAACGGCGAGATCGAGCGGATCAACAAGACCAATTCGCTTAGTGATGTGGGCATACAAGGGCTCGCATGGAATGCGGACCAGCAGGCGATGCTGTTCTTCTTCAGCAACGGTAACCTGGACCTGGTCAAGGACGGTATTGCCTTCAACATCGGAGATATCAAGCGGAGTTCGATCATCGGGAATAAGGGGGTGTACAGTGCATACATGCAGGGTTCGCTGGCCTATCTCGGATGCGGTTTCGGCATCGTGGTGGCAGACCTTGGAACGCGGGAGATCCGCGACACCTGGTTCATCGGACCTGCTGGAGCGCAGGTGCAGGTCAATAGTATCGCGATGACGGAGGACTCCATTTATGCGGCTACGGCATCCGGGCTTTTCACCGCCTCGCGGTCGGCTCCGAACCTCGCGTTCTACGAAAGTTGGCGGCGACGAACGGACATGGGCCCGGCCTTGGCCTCGGGGCCTTTCAACGCGGTCGCAGTGATCGGCGACAAGGTGTTGTTGAATGCCCCGCGATCCACAGGAGGCGATAGTTTGCTCGTGCTTGGTCCCGAAGGCACTTGGAGCCGCTTCGCTCCGCTCTTCGGAAAGGTGAACCGAAGCATGTCAGTGAGCAGGGATGGACAGACCTTGACCATCG
The DNA here is from genome assembly GCA_016787995.1 of Flavobacteriales bacterium. Classification (GTDB taxonomy): domain Bacteria; phylum Bacteroidota; class Bacteroidia; order Flavobacteriales_F; family PHOS-HE28; genus PHOS-HE28. The sequence goes on from JAEUTB010000202.1 coordinate 9,630, forward strand.
CACAGACGGATGAGGTGCACGTTTATGATGCCGCCTTGGAGCAGACCGGCTATGTCTTCGACTTCGAAGGTCAACGCCTAGCGCCGAACCAAGCGCTTACCGCAGTGGACGGGGCCGTATGGATCGCCGATCGCGTGCAAGGATTGCTTCGCATCGGAGGAGGGTCCACGCGTATCGCACCGAACGGACCGCGCACGGCGTCCACGTGGAGAATGGCAAGTGCGGACGGGAATCTCTACGTGCCTTCTGGTGCGGTAAGTGGCACATGGGCCAATAACTACAGGCAAGACGGGCTACATGTGTTCATGGATGGCCGATGGTCCACGGTGGACCGTTCTACCAACACGTTCATGGCCGGTGCGAATGAATTCACGGGTGGTATCGCGGACATGCTCGCGATCGCGATAGATCCCGAGGATGCCCGCCATGCCTTCGTGGGAAGTTGGGACGAAGGGATCGTGGAGTTCAGGGATGGTGCTCCTGTTGCGATCTATAATCCCACGAACAGTGCGCTAGGGTACGATATCAACCCGTTCCAGAACAGATTATATGTGGGTGGGCTTGATTTCGACCAGGAGGGAAACCTATGGGCCTCGAATGCGTGGTCTACACGCCCGATCGTGGTGCGTAAGAAGGACGGCACGTGGCACTCGTTCACGCCGGGCACCTTGTTAGGAGGGAATCTTCTCCTTGCCGATGTGCTGGCCACCACTACGGGCACCAAGTGGATCCTGCGTCCACGCGGCAATGGCATCTTGGTGTATGATAGCGGAACATCGTTGGAAAGTGCCGACGATGATCAGTACAGGATCCTGAACAACATCGAGGGCAGTGGAGGTCTTCCGGCTCCCGATGTGTATGCCCTTGCGGAGGATCATGATGGACAGATATGGGCAGGTACGAGTCGGGGTCTTGGCATCTTCTACAACCCATCGGCCGTATTCTCCGGGGAGGATTTCGATGCACAGCAGATCCTGATCGAGCAGGATGGCAATGTGCAGGTGTTGCTGGAGACCGAGGCCGTGAATACCATCGCGGTGGATGGCGCTAACCGGAAGTGGATCGGCACCCAGGGAAGTGGTGCATTCCTCGTATCCCCGGATGGCCGCGAGGAGTTGCGGCACTTCACGGCCGAGAACAGTCCATTACCCAGCAACACCGTCGTGAACATCGCGGTGGATGGCTCTACCGGCGAGGTCTTCATCGCCACGGATCGCGGCATCATGAGCTATCGCGGAGATGCCATCGAAGGGTCCGCAGATAGCGAGTGCACCAAGGTGTTCCCGAACCCTGTGCGCGAAACGTATACGGGTCCGATCGCCATCACCGGTCTGGTGGAAGATAGTGAGGTGAAGATCACCGACGTGAGCGGTAACCTCGTCTATCGAACCACCTCGTTAGGGGGTCAGGCGATCTGGGATGGGAATGATATGAGCGGGCGCCGCGCTGCTACCGGAGTCTACATGGTCTTCGCCAGCGACATATCGGGCTCGTTCAAATGCAATACGAAGCTTCTGCTCGTGAAGTAGATCGGCGACCTGTTCCAGCTTAGCCCACGGCCATGCTCCATACCACGCGGGCCTTCGTTCTAAAGACGGTACGGCATGGTGATAGCACCGTGGTCCTCAAGGCATACACGGAGAGCTTGGGGCTCCGTTCCTTCTTGGTGCGGGTCGGCAAGAAGGGCGGAATAACGCAGGCGGCCTTGCAGCCCCTCAACAGGATAGAGCTCGTCGCACATGAGGCTCCTGAGCGGGATCTGTTGACCGTTCGTGAGCTGCGCGTGGAGCGCCCCTATACCTCGGTGCCTTTCGACCCCGTTCGAGGAGCGCTCGCACTGTTCGTTCAGGAGGTCCTGTACCGCACGTTACGCGGCGAAGCCGCGGACCGGGAGCTTTTCACGTTCCTCGAAGAGGTGACCACCGTGATCGATACGGCTCCCGAGGTGCGGAATTTCCCGTTGGTCTTCCTGGTCCGATTCAGTGAACAGTTGGGATTCCTTCCATCGCCGCCCGGTCCAGGTGCGGAACATTTCGATCCCGTGGAAGGGGAGTTCGTCGCGAGCAACGAACGCCATGGACGAACCGTGGGTCCGCCGCTCAGCACGATCTATGCTTCATTACTTGCACTGCCCCTTGCGGAGCTGGATGCGGTGAGGATACCAGCAGGACAGCGTCGGGAGCTCCTGGATCAGCAATTGCTGTACTTCCGTCTGCATGTCGAGGGCATGGGCGAATTGCGCTCTCCACGGGTGCTGCACCAGGTGCTCGGCTAGCAAGTGACGGTGCTACCTTGCGCGCCTGTACCATGCGCTGCATCACACCCTTTTCCTGGATCGTGTGCCTGCTTGCGTTGGGCTGCCAGAACGCACCTGCACCCATGAACACCTCCGCGCCTGCGCCCCCCCGAGCGGTGAAGAAGCCTTTTGAGATCACCACGCACGGTCACACCCGAACGGATGAGTACCATTGGATGCGGTTGAGCGAGGAACAGCGGAACGCCTCCGAACCGGACGCCCATACACGTGAGGTGATCGCACACCTGGAAGCGGAGAACGCCTACTGCGATGCCGTACTGTCTCCCGTGAGAACGCTGCGCGAAGAGCTGTTCAAGGAGCTACGTGCAAGGATCAAGGAGACGGATCTGAGCGTGCCTTATCGGGAGAATGGATACTGGTACCATACCCGGTTCGAAGAGGGTAAGGAGTACGGCATCCAGGTGCGACGCAAGGATGTTCCCGATGCGCCTGAACAGGATATCCTGGATGAGAACGTACTCGCAGCCGGAGCCGCTTACTATGACCTCGGTGATTTCGAGATCAGTCCAGGAAACGACCTCGTCTGCTACAGCGAAGACCGTGTGGGCCGCAGGCAGTACGAATTGCGCTTCCGTGATCTGGATACGGGGAAGGATCTGCCCGATGTGATCACCAACACGGGCGGTGGGTGTGCTTGGGCCGATGGACGCACAGTGTTCTATCCGCGAAAGGATGAAACCCTGCGCAGCTATCGGATCTACCGGCACATCCTGGGCACCAACGAGGCCGACGATGTGGTGGTGTACGAAGAGAAGGATCCGGCGTTCAGCTGTGATGTGTATCGCAGCCGCAGTGATCGGTTCGTGATGATCACCACCGAAAGCACCACCAGCAGCGAACATCTCATGCTTCCGGTGGACCAGCCCTTGGGCACCTTCAAGGTGTTCCTGGCGCGCGAGGAGGATCATGAGCATTCGGTGATCCACGTGCCCGGCTCGCCGGGGAAGTGGTACGTGGTGACGAACTGGAAGGCCCTGAACTTCCGACTGATGGAATGCGCGGAAGGCGAGACCTCGGATAAGCGCCGCTGGAAGGAGGTGGTGCCGCATCGGCCGGATGTCCTGCTGGAAGACGTCGACGCCTTCCGCGACCACCTGGTACTTTCTGAGCGTCGGGAAGGATTGACACATCTCGTCGTGCGTCGGTTGAGCGATGGTCGGGAGCACGAGATCGCTTTCCATGATCCCGCCTATGTGTGCTACAGCGGCACCAATCCTGAGTGGGACACGGACAAGCTGCGCTACGGCTACACTTCGCTGACGACACCCAGCAGCGTGTACGAGCATGACCTCAATGCTGCAACGGATACGTTGCTCAAACAACAAGAGGTGGTGGGTGCGTTCGCGGCCGAGAATTACGTGAGCGAGCGCCTCTGGGTGCCGGCGCGCGATGGTGAAAAGGTCCCGGTGTCCATCGTGTACCGCAAGGGCACTCGGATCGATGGTTCTTCGCCTTTGCTCCTCTACGGTTACGGCAGTTACGGGGTCACCGTGGATCCGATGTTCAGCAGTTCGCGGCTCTCGCTACTGGATAGGGGGTTCATCTTCGGCATCGCACACATCCGCGGGGGCGAAGACCTGGGTCGCGAGTGGTACGAGACCGGTAAGATGGAACACAAGATGAACACCTTCACGGATTTCATCGACTGTGCGGATCATCTGGTGAAGCATGGTTACGCGGATCCGAAGCGGCTGTTCGCGTGGGGTGGTAGTGCGGGAGGTCTGCTGATGGGTGCCGTCGTGAACATGCGTCCCGATCTGTGGAACGGCGTGATCGCCGACGTGCCATTCGTGGATGTGGTGACCACCATGTTGGACGAGAGCATCCCGCTCACCACCGGTGAGTTCGAGGAGTGGGGGGATCCGAAGGAGAAGGAGGCCTACGACCGGATGTTGAGTTATTCCCCGTACGACAATGTCCGTGACCAGGCCTATCCCGCCATGTTGGTGGGTACCGGGTTCCACGACAGCCAAGTGCAGTATTGGGAACCGGCCAAGTGGGTCCAACGCTTGCGTGAACACCAAAGCGGCGATGCACCCATCTTGATGCATGTGAACATGGAGGCGGGTCATGGCGGGGCCAGTGGCCGTTTCGAGATGTTGAAGGATGTGGCCCGCAACTACGCGTTCCTGGTGTGGCGAGCTGGGCTGTTGAAGCCTGAAGCACACCGGTAGCGAAGGCCGTTCGCTGGACCGGCGCGGCCGGTCTTCGGTCCAGGCTGGTGCGTGGCTGATGGCCTTGTCATCTTGTGCGGCCATGTACACCTTTCTGGATCAAGCCGCCTTGGGTCGTCCGCGTGAAGTGAACGTGGGCTGTGTGCTGGGCCGGTCGGAGCTCATGCAGGTGGAAAGCCCACTGCCCGTTCGTGGTGTGGGTGTGAAATATGTGGTGCGTGGTACCGAGCGCTACCGGATGAACGGCAAGCATTACGTGGTGGAGTCGGGACATTATCTTTTGGTGAACGCTGCCAGTACCGGTAGTGTGACGATAGACAGCAAGGAGCCTGTGGTCGGCCTTTGTGCACAGCTTCCCTATGACTTGATGACACAAGCGGTAAGTAGCTACTCCCATCCGGAATGCCTGGATCCATCGGAGGAGGAGCACTACTTCACCACTGATCAGTTGGTTACGAGTCTTGTGAATGGACGGACCACCAATGTTGGAATGTGCATGGGTGTGTTGTCTTCCGATCCATTGTTCAGCCAACGGGCCGCACATGGGATGGGCAGTGCGGTGTTCCTTGCCTTGGCCGAAGCGCTTGTGCGCGATCACCGGGTCGAAGTGGAACAGCTCCGTCGCATCAACGTGGTTCGTTCTTCCACACGGAAAGAGATGCACCGTCGGGTGGAGCTGGCGGTGGCTTACATCCACGGATGTTATGCGCGGCCGTTGAGCGTGGCGGAGATCGCGAGGGAGGTTTCGATGAGCGAATTCCATTTCCATCGGGTCTTCCGGGCTGTCAAGGGAATGCCACCGCATCAGTACCTGAATGAGATACGAATGGGACGAGCGCGTGAATTGCTCCTCGTCGGTCACCATCCGATCATGGATATCGCGCTGATGTGCGGATACGCCGACCTTGCATCCTTCAGCAAGGCGTTCAAGAGGCGCTTCGGTCACGCGCCATCAACGGTTCGCGGATCCCGCAGTTTTTGACAAGTGCCTGTCTTTCGAGGCGCGCTTCATTTGGGGAAGATCCCGAACATGATGAAGGCACTACGATACCTATTAGTCCTTTTCGCGGCGATCCCCTTCCGCACTTGGGGACAGCAACCGGTGGATCCTGCCTTCGCAACCGCGCTGCAGGACAAGATCGATAGTTGCGTGAACGTGTATGCCCTGCCGGGGATGTCCGTAGGCCTTCTACTGCCTGGTGATCGGTATTGGCGTGGTGCTTCAGGTGTGGCCCATCGGTACACGCTGCAGCCCATGGATACCAGCCTTTTGTTCCAACAGGCCAGCGTGACCAAGTTGTTCACCGCAGCGCTTGTGATGCAACTGGTGGATGAGGGATCGGTTCAGCTCGATGATACCGTTGGTGAGTACCTGCCCGCGATCACGCATGTGCCTTCGGGTGTTCGTATCCGTGATCTGCTTCGGCATCGAAGTGGCATCGCGGACCACCTTGGGAACCCTGGAGTGGCGAACGCGTGGTTGCTTTCGCCCAATGTCATTTGGAACCCAGGAGAGGCCATTGCTGTCTTCGGCGAAGAGCCGTCCGGTGTACCGGGTGTGAGCTTCGCCTATTCGAACCCCAACTTCATTTTGCTGGGCATGATCATCGAAGAGGTCACTGGGGTGGATCTTGCTACGGCGTTGCGCACACGGATCTCTGAGCCTCTCGGTCTGGAGGACACGTTCCTACGTCCCGCTGATCCGTTGGATGGGATGATCACACCAGGCTGGAGTTCGCTGAGCGTGCCCAATAGCTACACCGACGATATGACCGGCTTCCTGAGTCCTGCGTTCTCCAGCATGGTCGGTGGTGCCGGAGCGTTGGTCTCCACGCCGTGGGATGTGGTGCGCTTTACGGAGGCGCTCTTCACCGGTGAAGTCGTACCGCTGGCGTTAGTGGATACCATGTGCATCACCACCAGCGTGGGTCTTGGGGCTAACACAACGGGTTATGGCTATGGCACCATGCGGTATTCTTTCGGCGGCGTTACTTATCATGGGCACTCCGGTGATATCAATGGCTTCACTCAACTGACGGTCCACCAGCGTACTACTGGGGTCACCCTTACCATTTCGATCAACCGCAACAACGCGCCGCGGGGTCCTATCGCTGCTGCCCTGTTGCAGGTCATCACCGCTCAACTGGCTGTTGGGATGTCCGCAATGCCAACGGATGAAGAGCGCCTCCTGATGTTCCCCAACCCGGTTGATGAGACGTTGTACGTGATGGGTTCCGGTCCGCTACGATACCGCCTGTTCGATGCATCCGGAAGGGAGGTGCTTGTTGGTAACGTTCTTGATGCACAGACCGCGGCCATCGATGTTTCAGTCCTGGCTCCAGGTCACTACCACTGCTTGTTGGAGCGCCACGGAGTAAGGCGTGTATTCCAGAATATCATAGTAGAGTGACATGGGCGCGAACAACTCCGCTGATCGGACCACTTCTCCACTGAAGTGGGCTTGGCCGATCGTGCTGGTCGGCGTTGGCATCCTGATCTGGAAGAAGGGCTACGCCTTCGGACAGTGGCTATTCGATCTGGTGCACTGAAGTGTGCGGACGTTCAGCTCGCGAGGCTTTCCACATTGATGATCTCCTCAGGACGCATGTCGATGATGTTGACAGGTCCGGAGGGCATCTGTTGAAGTCGCTCGTAGTCGCGCACACTGGCGAAGAAAAGTCGGTCTTCTGGTGTTTCGGCAGTAGCGCTATCGTGCGTCTGTACTTCCCAGATTACGCCGTACACCTCTTTGCCGTTGCGCAGTTTGAAGCGGCAATGCTTGTGTGCGAAGGGGCGGATGCGTGCGAGTTCCATGGCGCTGATCGACGGTGATCTCGTCACTATCGACAACGCAAATTAGAGGATGAACGACATGGATGTGCTGTTGAAATATCAACACTGATCGACAAGAGCCCAGAACAAGCGTTCGGACGTACTCCTGTTCTGCTGTTCCTCAGCAGGATGTGTTCTATCGCCTCACGTGTGGAAAAAGTATGTCCGCGCGATCAGCAGGCGGGATGTGATCAACCTTCTTGTACCGCGACCTTGATCTTGCGACCGGGCTGTAATCCCTCTTTCTCCAACTCGCTGTTCAAGCGGCGCAAGTCGTCCACGGTGGTGCCGGGATAGCGTTCCGCGATGTTGTAAAGGGTGTCGCCGGGTTGAACTTCGTAATAGATGTACTGCGCCGTGTTGTCCACGGGCTTGGCTACGGCTTGTGCGGTGACGGTCTTCGTGGTGCGTCCGACCTTGAGTTTCTGGCCGGCATGAATGGTGGTCCCGCGGAGCCCGTTCATCTTCTTGATCTCCGTGACCGTTGTGCGGTACTTGTTGGCGATCACACCGAGCGACTCGCCTCGGCGGACCGTATGGTACTTCGGAACAGTAACGGTCTGTGCCGTGGATGGATCGGTGGAAGCGGTGGTGGACTCGGCTGGCTTCGCCGTGGGCGGAGCTTGGAAGAAGGCGTACTTCAAACTGTCCTCATTGCTCACGAAAACGTTCGCCGCCTTCTTAGGAAGGTATACAGTGACAGGCTGGTCGATATCGGGGACAACGCCAAGCTTGAAGGTCGGGTTGAGGTCGATGACCTCTTGTGCGCTGGCGCCGGTCAATTTGGCCACCGAAGAAAGATCAAGTGGATAGCACACTTGCACGGTGTCCACTTGGTGTGCGCAGTACGTGGGGACCACGGGATACAGGTTGTGGTCGGCCGCGTGCGCGAAGACATAGTTCACGGCGATGAAGGCGGGTACATAGCCGCGCGTCTCGCGTGGTAGGTGGTCGTAGATCTTCCAGTAGTCCTTCGCGCCACCGCTGCGACGGATCGCCTTGTTCACATTACCGGGTCCGCAGTTGTAGGCCGCCAGGGCCATTTCCCAGTTGTCGTATAGACCGTAGAGGTACTTCAAGTACTTGCAGGCCGCCTCTGTGCTCTGGTATACATCGTGGCGTTCGTCCACATAGCTGGTCGCCTTCAGGCCGAACATCTTGCCTGTCGGTAGCATGAACTGCCAAAGTCCCACGGCTCCAGCCCGCGAACGCGCCGATGGGTTCAGTGCGCTCTCCACGACCGCCAGGTACTTCAGCTCAAGTGGCATGTCATGCTTGTCCAAGTATTCCTCGAAGACCGGGAAGTAGAGGTCGGCCAAACCGAGCATGCGCGAGGTCATCTCCCGTTTGCGCACCGCATAGAGGTCGATGAACGATTGGACGATGGGGTTATAGGTGAGGTTGAAGGGTGTGTGGCCATCCAAGGCGAGGAGGCGGGCGCGGTACGCTTCTTCGGACCACGCGGGAATGTGGCCGGCGGGGAAGCCATGGATATTGAGTCGCGCGGTGTCGGCGTGGATCGGTGAGTTCTTCACCCAAGGCAAGGCGGCGAGGTCGTCCAATCGGGCGGCGACGGGGTCGTCCACAAGAATGGTGGTGGGACCAGGCTGCGCGGCGAGTGATGCAGGCACAAGAAGAGCCAGCAGGAACGTGCGAAGGATGGCGAACATGGGTCCCAAGTTATCCTTAATACGTTGGAACAACGCCTTTGTTATGTCCACACGGAAGTGTGGAAACACGTGAGTGTCGGGCGGTTAGGGGTCTCACTCCGCGGCTAGTGCATGGCGGGAGCGAGGTTTCGAGGTACAGGCGGGAATGTCGGAAGCGGACTCCGAGTGTGTAGCGGCCGCGAGCCGGGCGGGTGACGAGCAACCCTGAAAAGCACCCCCGGCAAAGTTATAGGGGTTGGGAGGGGGGTGGATATGAACAAGGGGGACAATTATGAACGGGGTTATCCACGGGGAAATACATGGTCGTTTTCGGAAAACGGTCATGTATTCGGGAAGTGACGCGTTGCGGCGTTCGCCTTGGTGTATGGCGGACTGAACCGTTGGCTGGTGTCAACGGGCAACCAGATAGTTTAGTTGTCTGAAGATCAGGACATTAGCGCCGACACCGAGGTTAACAACCAAAGATCCCAGCGCTGGCCGCCAGCAAGCGCGCCTCGTCGAACGGCTTAGCGGTGAGCTGGATGCCGAAGGGTAGGCCATTGCTATGGGTGCCGGTAGGCAGGCTGATGGCGGGTGTGCCAGCCAGGTTGGCTTGTACCGTGAAGATGTCTTGGAGGTACATGGCCACCGGGTCGGTAATGGCGCCATGGCCGAAAGCGGTGGTGGGGCAGGTGGGGCTCAGGATCAGGTCGAACTCCTCCAACGAAGCAAGCGTGTGGTCCCTGATGATGCGACGGACCCGCTGGGCTTGCGCGTAGTAGGCATCGTAGTAGCCCGCGCTCAGGACGAATGTGCCGAGCAGGATCCGACGTTTCACCTCAGGACCGAAGCCTTCGCTGCGGCTGAGGCGGTAGGTCTCGTCCACCCCTTGTGCCTTGGTACTGCGGTGGCCGAACCGGATGCCATCGAAGCGGGCCAGGTTACTGCTGGCTTCGGCGGTGGCCAGGATGTAGTAGGTGGGCACTTGGTGGTCCAGCAAGGGCACCGAGATGGGCTCCACGGTATGACCCTCCGCTTTCAGGCGATCGATCTGCGCCTGCATGTGCGCCACCACTTCGGGGTCCATGCCAGGGCGTTCGAGTCCTTCGCGGTAATAGGCTATGCGCAATTTGCCGGGATGCTCGAGTGTAATGGGCTCCACGGGTCGCTTGCTCGTGGTGGCATCCTTCGGGTCGTGGCCAGCCATAATGCGGTAGACCGCCGCCGTGTCCTCCACGGTGTGTGCGAAGGGGCCGATCTGGTCGAAGCTGCTGGCGAAGGCGATCAATCCATAGCGGCTGATGCGGCCGTATGTGGGCTTGAGCCCTACCGTGCCGGTGAAAGAGGCGGGCTGGCGGATGCTACCTCCGGTATCGCTTCCGAGGGCCACATGCACGGTACCTGCGGCCACAGAGGCTGCCGCGCCGCCACTGGAGCCGCCCGGGACCTTGGTCTTATCCACGGGGTTGAGCACCTTGCCGAAAGCGCTGTTCTCGTTGCTGCTCCCCATGGCGAACTCGTCGCAATTGGTGCGGCCGATGATGACCGCATCGGCGGCGAGCAGCCGTTCGACCACCGTGGCGCTGTAGATCGAGGTGAAGCCTTCTAGGATACGCGAGCTGGCGCTGACCTTGTGGCCCTTGTAGCAGATGTTGTCCTTGATGCTGAGCACCATGCCCGCAAGCGGACCGGCCTCTCCAGCCTTGATCCGGGCATCCACACGGGCGGCTTGGTCGCGTGCGCTTTCGTGGAAGAGTTCGAGGAAAGCGTTCAGCTCGTGCTGGGCTTCCGCCGCTGCGAGCGCCTGCTCTACGATAGGGCCAACGCCACCGCTGCGCGGCAACACATGGGCCTCTGAAAAGGACTTCGTTGGACTCACGGTGCGCTGCGGCGTACTACTTCGCGTCGTCCTTCTTCTCCTCGCCTTTGCTGGCGTCCTTGAACTCCTTCATGCCCTGGCCGAGCCCGCGCATCAGTTCGGGGATCTTCTTGCCGCCGAACAACAGCAGCAGGACCACGACGATCAATACGACCTGCCATGGGCCAACTACGCCGAGCAGGATGGAAAGGGTGGGGGATGCCATATCCGGGTTGGATTGTGGCACAAAGGTAGCCTATCGGCGGGTGACCGTCAGTCGCGGAAGAGCCAGGGACCGGGATCCACCTTCACCAGGCCGTCCGCGGTGATCTTCCAGAGCTCCACGTGGGCCACGGAACCATTCTCGTCGGTGAGCACGGTGCCCACGTTCTGCTTGGTCTCCACTTTCTGACCTTTCGCCACGGTCACATCGCGCAGGTTGCTGTACACGGTGCGGTAGGCGCCATGGCTTACGATCACCGCCTTGCCAGCGCCGGGGATCACGATCACGCTGCTGACCTCCCCCCGGAAAAGGGCACGAACAGAGGCGTTCTTCTCGGTGGTGATGTCGATGCCATTGTTCTCGATGGTGATGCCCGGTAGGACCGGATGTGGCTGTTTGCCGAAGCGGCTGGTGATGACCCCCTTCTCCACCGGCCAGGGCAACTTGCCCTTGTTCTTCTCGAAATCGGTGTTGAGCTCCTTCGCCTCGGGTGTCATGCTCAGATCGAGCTTGGCGGCTGTGCCCGGTTTGGCCCCTGGCTTTGGCTTGGGCTTCAACTCCGCTTCGATGGCTTTGCGGATGGCTGCATCCAGTTCTTTGCGCTGGCTTTCCTGCTTCTTCTGCGTCTCACGCAAACGTCCTTCCTCCTTCTTGAGGTTGGTGAGCGCGCTTTGCTGGCCGTTGCGATCGCTGCTCAAACGCTGCCGCTCGGCCTGTTGCTCGCTCATGAGCTTCGTTTTCTCCTCGCGCTGCACCTGCAATCCGGCCAACCGTGCATCGATGGTGGAGCGTGTTTCCTCGATCAGTGCGGCTTGTCGCTTGCGCTGCTCGGCGATCTGCGCCAGGTAACGCGAACGGCGATAGGCCTGCTGGAAGCTGTTCGCCGCGAAGAGGTAGCTCATACGATCATAAGCACTCCTATTGCGGTACGCGAACTGCAGCATGCGCGCGTATTCTTCCTTCAGCTTCACCATGTCCTGCTTCAACGAGGCGACCAGTTCAACATCCTCCGCGATGCGTTGATCCACCTTGCGGAGCTCGCCGTTCATGGTGTTGATCAACTGTTCGCGCGCAGCGATCTGGCTTTCGAGCAGCTGAAGTTGTTCCTGGGTGACGCGCTGTTCCTTGCGGGCCTGTTCGATCAGCGCCGTGGTGGTCTTGATCTGCTTGTCCAAAGCAGCGCGCTTCTTTTCGAGTTCCTTCTTGGTCTGCGCGAACCCACTGGATGCGACCAGCACGAGCGCGATGACGCCGATCGTACGAAGCAGTGGTGAGAAGAGGGAACGTGATCCGCTCATGGCATCGGCGTGAATTTCTCGGGGATGCGGAAGCTCATCTGCAAGGGTCCGGAAAGCTCGATGCGTGACAGATCCAACACACCGGAGGCCTGCCTGCCGGGTTCGCTCAAGGTGATGCGGATGCGTGTGGGCAAGTGGTGAGTGTCTGGTCCTCCCCGTTCTTCATAACGCACATCGGCGGTCTGGTCGCGCATGAGGTCGGCAATTTGTACACGCGACACGCGGAAACTATCAGGCTCGATCCAATACCGCAGCACGATGGCCTCCTTCTCTTCGGCCTTGCGCAAGGTGCGTTCGAGCCGCTTCTCTTTCATGTCCCGATCACGCGCGAGCGTGTCGCTCGGACTGATGTCTTCCGCCGCGCGCACGAAGCGACGTTTCTCCTTGCTGGTGAGCACGTACTGGCCATCCTCGCGATCGCTGCGGTATTTCTCGTTCGGGTCCAGGCCTATCGGTCTTCCCAGCAAGGCTTGTTGGAACAGATCGAGACTGGGCTGCAGGCCGAACTTGCGTGTGGCGGCTGCGGTGTCACCCACGAAGAATTGGTCGTTCACCTTGTCCATGAGCTTCAAGCTGTCCGAAGTGATCATGATGCGCGCCACCTCGATGCCCAATGCGGGGACCACGCTGATCCATGCCGCGCTGTCGCGCACCGAGCGGATCTGCGCCTTGAAGCTCTTGCCCCCATCGGGAAGCTCGAGGTCCACGCTCGCTTTCGCCGAGTAATAGCGGAAGGAGTCCGTGTGCGCGGCCAGGAGTCGTTCGATCAACTTCTCCGACGAACGTGCCGGGAGCTCGGGGTTGATGATGGGGATGGGCTTGCTGGATTTGCATCCGGCGGCGAAAAGCAGCGCCACGAGCGCGATCGCTTTGCCCATGCCGTTCATTCCACGCGAAGGCCTTCGTTGATCTTGCGGTCGATCAGGTCGGTCGCTCCACCGAGCGACTTGGCCTTGCGCCACTGCTCCAGGGCGCCGGTCTTGTCGCCGAGTTCGAAGAGGATGTCGCCATAGTGTTCCACCACCACGCCGTCGGCTTCACCGGCAGAAAGCGCCTTCTCTATCCACACCTTGGCGTCCGCGAACTTGCCCATGCGGAAGAGGATCCACGCATAGGTATCCATATACGTGGCGGAGCCCGGTGTTATCTCGAGCGAGCGCTTGCTCATGCGCTCCGCCTTCTCGAGTTGCGTGTTGCGCACGCTGAGGTAGTAGGCGTAGTTGTTGAGCGTGCCCGCATTGTCAGGCTCCAAGGTGAGCGCTTTGTCGTAGGCCTTGTCGGAATCCGCGAAGCGTTTGGCCTCGTTATATGCATCGCCTAAGCTACTCCAGAATTGCGCCTGCAACAATGGGTTGTCCACCACCACATCGCGACCGGTGATGAGCGTTTCGATGGCCTCTTCGTGTTTGCCCAGGCGGGAAAGCGCGATGCCGTTGTAGAGGTAGGGTTCCGGCACCGTGGGGAAGATGCTGATGGCCTCTTCCGCATCCTTGTTCAACGCTTCGTAGTCGCTGAGCTGAAGGTCCAGCTGCAGCAGTTGCATGTGGATGGGGAAGCGCTCCTTCTCGGTGCGCAGGGCTTCGCGGAATTGGTCGCGCGCCTCGGGGAACTTGCCGTCGCGCAAGAGGAAGTCGCCATGGATGGTGTGCGGCTTCCCGCTTTCGGGATGGGCCTTCTCCAGTGCTTCGATCAAACTGTATGAACGACGGATCAGGTCGGGCCGGTCGTTCGGGTTCTCGCCTTCGCGCTCGGTCATCTCGAAGAAGCCGATGAGCACTTGCATCTTGGCATCGATGTCCAGATCCGGATCGAGGAAGGCGAGCCCCAGCTCATCGTAGGCCTCTTCCATTTTGCCAACGCTGTAGTAGTGCTCTGCCAAAGCGATGCGGAGCATGCTGTTGTCCGGCGCCAATTCCAAGGTCTTGCGGTACTGCTCCAGGGCCTTCTCGTGCTCGCCCTGCTGGTCGTAGATCTCGGCGAGCAAACCCATGTACTGAGGCTCGTTGGGGTAAGCCTTCACGGCGCGTTCCACGAGGGCTTGTGCTTCGGCCATGCGGCCGTTCTGGCTCAGCATGCCGAACTCCTGCATGATCAACTCTTCGCTCAGTCCGAAACGCTGCTCTTGATCGTTGTACACCTTGATCGCTTCATCCACCTTGCCGCCGTAGGCCAGCATGTTGGCCAGGTTGAAGTAGACCTCGTACCGATCGGGCCATTTCGCCAGCACATCGCGGTACACGTCGGCGGCCTCTTTCACCTGTTGGTTCTGGGCGTAGAGATCGGCTAGGAGGAAGCGGTACCAGATGTTCTCGCTGTCCGCGGCTACTGCACGTTTGGCATTATCCACCGCCGCAGGGAAGTTCTGCCCTTGGTGGTACAGCTTGGCCAGCTCGAAGTAGGCTGCACCGTTCGTTGGGTCGAGTTTCAGGCACTGCTGGTAGAGCTGCACCGCTTTTGGGATCTGTCCACCCAATCGAGCCTGCGTGGCTTCCATGAAGACGCGCATAGTCTGGGCGCGCTTGTCAGCGGTGGCATCCACCGGCGCGCCGGACTCCGGGTCCGCAGCCGGTGTTCGTTCGGCAACGGGCTTGGCTCCGCCACAGGCCATGAGGGACATGGCGAGCAACAGGGCGAACGTTGCCAGCCCCGCCGTCCGCGGACCACGCAGAGCGGCCGCGCTCACCGACAGGGCGTTGTGTTCGTTCATCCGAGGGTGCTGTCGTCGCTGATGCTCACATCAAGAGCCGTGCCCTTCACACTGGCGCGCTCTCCGATCATGCTGTTGTCCATCACACAGTCCTGTACACGCGTATGGCCGCGCAGGATCGAATTCTTCACGACACTGCCGGAAACGACAGCGCCGCTTTCAATGGAAACGTTCGGGCCCACGATGCTGTTCACCAGCGACACGTTCTCGCCGATGAAGCACGGCTCGATGACGATGCTATTCTCCTTCTTCAGTGAACCGCTCACGAGGTTCTTGTCGCCTTTGAGGAAGCCGAGCACCTTGGTGTTGGTGTCCACCATGGCGTTCTTGTTGCCGCAGTCCATCCACACATCCACACTGCCGGCCTTGAAGCGCGCACCTTTCTGCTTCATGTTCTCCATGGCGTTGGTGAGCTGGTATTCGCCCTTGTCCTTGATGTCGTTATCGATCAAGAACTGCATCTCCTTGCGCAGGTATTCGCCATCGGCGAAGTAGTAGATGCCGATGATGGCGAGGTCGCTCACGAAGGTCTGCGGCTTCTCCACGAACTCGGTGATGATGCCGTTGGCGTCCAACTTCACCACGCCGAAGGGCTTGGGGTCGTCCACCTTGTTCACCCAGATCACGCCGTCGCAATCCTTGTCCAGTTTCAGCTGGGCGCGGAAGAGCGTATCGGCGAAGGCTACGATCACGCGGCCGTTGAGGGCGCTTTGGGCGCAGAGGATGGCGTGAGCGGTGCCGAGGGCTTCCTTCTGGTAGTGGATTGTGCCTTTGCTGCCGATGGCGGTGGCGATGCCGACCAGCTCGTCCTCCACCTTCTTGCCGAAGCTGGGGTGGACGATGAAGGCGACCTCTTCCACGGCTTCACCGGCCACGGCGGCCAGGTCCTCCACGAGGCGTTGTACGATGGGCTTGCCGGCGATGGGCAGCAGGGGCTTGGCGGTGGTGTGGGTGTGTGGGCGCATGCGCTTGCCCATGCCCGCCATAGGGACGATGATCTTCATTCGAGGTTCTGGTGCGACACGAAGCGAATGAATGGAACGCAGATGACACAGATCCAGCTGATCGACGCGGATGTTGCAGCTCCTTCGCTCTCTTGGTGTGAGATTCTCTTATTGTTAGAAGCTGTCGAGGGTTAGTTGGTGCCGGTATGTCCGAAACCTCCCGCGCCTCGTTCAGTGGCGCGAAGGTCCGCACTTTCTGTGAAAGTAACCCTTAGGTAGCGGGCAATGACCAGTTGGGCAACCCGTTCCCCATCCTTCACCTCGAAGGCTTCGTGCCCGTGGTTGATGAGGAGCACGCCCACTTCGCCGCGGTAATCGGCGTCGATGGTGCCGGGGCTGTTGAGCACGGTGATGCCGTGTTTGAAGGCCAAACCGCTCCGGGGGCGCACTTGGGCCTCGGTGCCTTCGGGCAGTTCCAGGAAGAGGCCGGTGGGGATGAGGGCGCGCTGGCCGGGCTCCAGGATGATGGACTTGTCGAGGTTGGCGCGGAGGTCCATGCCGGCGCTGTGGGCGGTGGCGTAGCTGGGGGGCGGGTGATGGCTCTTGTTGGTGATGCGGACGGGTAGGCTATCCGAGGCGGTCGAGGTCATGGGGCAAAGGTCGAAGTTGGGCACCCGGTTGGTTGCGCGTTGAAAGGGCAGTTGCCAACACCCGATACATCGACAATTACGGTCGTTCGCGTAAGGTTGACTGGTTGAGGCAACGATCACGAGGTGAACCTTCGTCTAGGTGAGGTGTACGCCCATTTGGAATGATAAGGATCCAGCCATTCTTCGTTGGAGTTGGTGTGCTGCTTCTTTGGGCGGTTACAGACAATGCCGTAGGGCAAACGGTGAAGACCAGACCTCGCTCCCAACCAGTTCCTTCTGGGCGGCCAGTCTCGGACGAGCAGGTGGCTATGGAATTCGACAGTGTCTCCGGTCAATGGATCACGCTGGATAGTGCTACGATGGTGCAACGTCAACGAGAGCGCTGGGTAGAACAGGCCAAGCGGATCTTCGGTGCGGAGTGGCCTTGGGTGGAAGAGCCCATACACATGCTCGACAGCCCTTTCGAAGAGGAAGCGTTCGGCTTACAGCGCGAAGGGAAGATGCGTGAGGCGGAGAAGATCGTGCGAAAGGCGCTGCGTGAAGTTCCGGAGAATGCCGAGGTGGCCTGTTCGCTGGCTGATCTGTATGCAACGCAGATGCGAGCAGATACCTCAGCCTATGCTGCGCGCAAGTGGTTCCACAAGGCCGAGGCGGCGTACCAGAACGCCTTGCGGTTGGACCGCGGCTCACATCGTATAAATTTCAATTTGAGTGTATTGTATCGTGCCTATTGGGCCAAGGGGCACGAACTGAAAGTCGCCGGGATGGTGAGCTATCCGGGCTTCGCGGGGTCCACTGTTTGGTGGAAAGCGCGTGTGCCATTGGAGCGAGCCTACCTG
>JAEUTB010000223.1 GCA_016787995.1 Flavobacteriales bacterium
ACAACTCAGTCCGGATCGTTTCATCATCACCGGTGTCTTCGACAAGATCAATGGTGTGGACCGGGGTGGTATCGCCATGATCGATAGTTCCGGGGCCTTGGTCGAGGATGTGTTCGATGGTTTGGGCTGTGGCGAATACGAGTATGCGGTCAGTTCGGGTTCCACCACGTATAAATATATCGCGGGTATCGTGCCTACACAGGATGGCAGTTTCTACATCCATGGCGGCTATCATGGCTACGACGATGGCAGTACCAACGACACCACCCAGCGCATGGTGAGCCGCTTGTATGGGTTGGAGGTGGGGGTGCGGGAGCAGGAGTATTCGACCGTGCTGAGTCTCTTCCCCAACCCGAGCGATGGTCCGCTGCGGATCGCCTCATCTGGCCTCAATTGGCTTGGCGCAGGCATCACCGTCTTCGATCCGCAAGGGCGGAAGGTGGCGGAAGGAACACTCCTCGAGGAGGCGCCGGAACTCGACCTTCGAGACCTGCCATCCGGCTGTTATGTGGTGCAGGTCACCACTACCCAAGGCCAGCGGCTAATGGCGAAGTGGACGAGAGAATAGCTCCACGCCCACGTTCCTTCCAAGTGCAGCCCGATCCGCCCGTTACCTTTGGCGCACAACCGCCATGCGCCTCGACCCACCACAGACCGCCGCCCAGCTCGCCGAGCTTTTGGGTGCCACGGCGAAAGGGAACACCCAACGCCTCGTTACCGGGCTCAACGAGATCAACCGTGTGGAAGAAGGCGACCTCGTCTTCGTGGACCACGAGAAGTACTACGACAAGGCGCTGACCAGTGCGGCCACCACCATCCTCATCAACAAGGAGGTGGACCCACCGGCGGGCAAGGCCATCATCATCTGCCACGATCCGTGCGCGGAGTACAACAAGCTCGTGCGCCGCATCATGCCCCGCCAGGCTTGGGATAGCCAGGACCCCGTGGTGGGTGAAGGCACCGAGATCCACCGCAGCGCGGTCATCGGCGCCAACGTGCGCATCGGCGCCGATTGCCTGATCATGCCCGGTGTGGTCATCTACGAGAACACCACCATCGGCGATCGCGTCACCATCCACGCCAACACCGTCATCGGCGGCGATCCGTTCTACTACAAGAAACGCCCCAGCGGCTACGACAAGATGGCCCCCGGTGGCAGCGTGGTGATCGAGGATGATGTGGAGATCGGCTCCCTGTGTACCATCGACCGGGGCGTGAGCACCGACACCCGCATCGGCGCAGGCACCAAGATCGACAACCACGTGCAGGTTGGGCACGACACCCTGATCGGGCAGCACTGCCTCATCGCCTCGCATGTGGGCATCAGCGGCGCCGTGGTGATCGAAGACCACGTGACGTTGTGGGGCCAGGTGGGCGTACCCAGTAAGCTCCGGATCGGCAAAGGCGCCACGGTGTTGGGCCAGAGCGGACTGATCAACTCATTGGAAGGCGGGCGCACCTACTTCGGCAGCCCGGCCGGAGAGTGGAAACAGAAGATGCGCGAGGTGGCCTTGATCGGCAAACTACCCGAACTCTTCAAGCGGCTGAAGGACTGATCCATGGCCAGACTGGAGCGCATCATCGAGCGGTTGGAGCTGAAGGAGTTCCAGCTGAAGGCGTTGTTGGATGTGACCAAGGCCATCAACAACACCGAGGACAGAGCATCCTTGCTCAACCTTTACGAACGCATCATCCGCGAAGACCTCGGCATCACGCGCCTAATGCTCTTCGAGCGCACCGAGCGGTGGGAGCGCATCATCGCCTTCGGCAACAACGTGGAGGCCGTGGGCATGGACATCGAGAAAGCCTTCGGCACCTTCTCGGAGATCCAGGTGATCGGCTCGGAAAGCACCGGCAGCCTCGGCGCCTTCGACGTGGCCGTGCCCGTGTACCATCGCGGTAAACCGCTGGCCTTCCTGCTCATCGGCGACATCGACGAAGAGGAGCAGCGCATGAGCCCCACGGTGAAGCACCTCAACTTCATCCAGACCCTCACCAACCTGATCGTGGTGGCCTTGGAGAACCGCCGATTGGCCGCGCAGGAATTGGTGGCCGCCCGGGCGAAGCGTGAGCTGGAACTGGCCGCGGAGATGCAGAGCATGTTGGTGCCGCACGACCTGCCGACCAATGCGCACATCGACGCTGCGGGCTGGTACCACCCGCACAGCGAAGTGGGCGGCGACTACTACGACCTGATCGACCTGCACGACGGACGGTACGTGGCCTGCGTGGCCGATGTGAGCGGCAAGGGCATCGCGGCCGCGCTGCTCATGAGCAACTTCCAGGCGAACCTGCGCGCGAGCATCCCGCACGCCACCGACCTGGTGCAACTCGTACACGACCTCAACGCCAAGGTGCATGCCAGCGCACGCGGCGAGCGCTTCATCACGCTCTTCATCGGCATCATCGATACGCGCACGCGCACCATGCAGTACGTGAAC
>JAEUTB010000249.1 GCA_016787995.1 Flavobacteriales bacterium
GGCCAAGCGCGCTGGTGGCGCCCGCAAAGAGGGAGCCGCTGGTGGCAGCAACGCCTCGGTGAAGAGCGTGAACGAGAAAGTGGAGAAGAGCACCTTGGGCGACCTCAGCGTACTGAGCAACCTCAAGAGCCAGATGGAGAATAAGGAGCGTGGTGGCAAAGACACCGACAGCGCCGAGTAAGCTCCGCTAACGACAACGATCGAAGCCCGGTCTCCGCAAGGTGGCCGGGCTTCGGCGTTCTGGTGTGTATGTGGATCGTGAATGGACGGGGATGAACGTGAATGGAATACCGCGTCCATTCACGTTCATCGAAAGTCCATTCGAGTGAAAGGATGCTTGTTGCCGCAAACTCCCATTTCTGGGGCACCTTTCATCCAAGCCGGTATCTTCGCCACCGATGTCCTCCATCCCTCTGCTCACGAGCAAGGCCTTCGGGCTTACGGTAGAGCGGCTGTGCTACCAGCTGATCGAGGACCACGGCGATCTGGAAGGACTCGCGCTCATCGGTCTACAACCACGCGGCATCCTCCTGGCGCGTCGCCTGCGCAGCGAGTTGCAGCGCATCCTGGGCAAGGAGCATTTGCGATACGGAGAGCTGGACATCACCTTCCACCGCGACGACTTCCGGCACCGGACTTCCTTGCCACAGCCGAGCGCCACCCAGCTGGACTTCTCCCTGGACGATCGCAAGGTGGTGCTGGTGGACGACGTGCTCTACACGGGCCGCACCATCCGCGCCGGACTCGATGCCATGCTCGCCTTCGGCCGACCGGCTAGTGTGCAGCTCCTCGTACTGATCGATCGGCGTTTCAGCCGGGAGTTGCCCATCCAACCCGACTATGTAGGGCGCTGGGTGGATAGCATCGGCGATCAGCGGGTAACGGTGCAGTGGAAGGAGACCGACGGTGCGGACCAAGTGCTGTTGCACGGCACGGGTACCGAAGGACGTGAACCAAGCAGCCTGGCCCAAGGCACATCAGCGGACCGATGAACACCACGGCACAGAGCGAACAGTTGAGCGTGGAGCACCTGCTCGGCATCAAGGAACTCACCGCTGCGGACATCGAACTCATCTTCCGTACGGCCGATGGCTTCAAGGAAGTGCTGAACCGGCCGATCAAGAAAGTGCCTTCACTGCGCGACCTCACCATCGCCAACCTCTTCTTCGAAAGCAGCACACGCACGCGGGTGAGCTTCGAGCTGGCCCAGAAGCGCCTCAGCGCCGATGTGGTCAACTTCAGTTCCTCCGGCAGCAGCGTAAGCAAGGGCGAGACCTTGGTGGACACGGTGAACAACATCCTGGCCATGAAGGTGGACATGGTGGTGATGCGGCACCCGGATCCCGGTGCGGCCGTCTTCCTCAGCCGCCATGTGAACGCCCGCATCGTGAACGCCGGCGATGGCACGCACGAACATCCCACGCAGGCCCTGCTCGATGCGTACAGTATCCGCGAGAAGCTCGGCAAGCTGAAAGGGGTGAAGGTGCTCATCGTGGGCGACATCCTGCATTCCCGTGTCGCGCTCAGCAACATCTTCTGCCTCCAGAAACTCGGTGCCGAGGTGATGCTGTGCGGCCCGCAGACCCTGATGCCGCGCTACATCGACACCCTGGGCGTGCGGGTGGAACCCGACCTGGACAAGGCCTTGAAATGGTGCGATGTGGCCAACATGCTCCGCATCCAGTTGGAGCGGCAGGGCGGCGATGGCGTGGCCAACTTCCCGAGCTTGCGCGAATACGCCATGCGTTACGGCTTGGATATGGAGCGCTACGAACGTTGCCGCAGCGCTGCTGGAGGGAAGGAGATCGTCATCATGCATCCGGGCCCCATCAACCGCGGGGTGGAGGTCACCAGTCAGGTGGCCGACCATGCCAACAGCATCATCCTGGACCAGGTGGAGAACGGCGTGGCCATCCGGATGGCGGTGCTCTACCTCCTGGCTGCGCGTATCCCACGCACGGCTGTTTGAAACTCTGAAGGAGGAGAATACCACCCCCCATCCAAGGGTGTGCCTATATTTGGCGGGAAGCCACCCCAAGGACCATGAACTTCACCATCGAAGACAAAGGCCGGTACACGCTCGTCACGAGCAACGTGGACAAGCTGGATACCACCTGTGCGCCCGAACTCAAGAGCGAACTGGTGTACCTCAACAAGACCAACGTCCGCAACGTCATCATCGACCTCAGCGCCACCCGGTATTGCGATTCCAGCGGCCTCAGTGCTTTGCTGGTGGCCAACCGCCTGTGCAAGAGCGTGAACGGCACCCTGGTGGTGTGCGGTCTGCAAGAACCGGTACAGAAGTTGGTACAGATCTCGCAGCTCGAAAGCGTGCTCTCGATCACCCCCACACCGGCCGAGGCGGTGGACTTGCTCTACATGGAGGAGATCGAGAAGGACGTCAACAAGGAATGATCACATGAAGAAACTCCTACTCCTCTCCACCTTCGCGTTCACGGGTTACTTCGCTTCGGCGCAGTGCACGCCTGATCCGCTTTACGCGGACAGTGTCTTCGGTGTGTGGCCCGATACCACGGAGAATTTCATGCCGGGTATGGTCGGGGTGTTCTACAGCGACACCTTGAACCTGATCGTGCCCGCGAACGCCAGTCAGATCCCGGCGGATCCACCACTGCCCCCCTTGACCTTGGATAGCATCCAGTTGCTCAGCGTGGATGGCCTTCCTCCTGGTATCACCGTGAGCTGCAACTCGCAGACGCCGGCGGCTTGTACGTATCTGCCCACTCAATTGGGCTGTGGCCTGATCCAAGGGACCCCGACGGTAACGGGGACCTTCCCGATCGAACTGAACGTGCGGGGCTGGTCCACGATCAACATCGTGGTGCCTTTCCCGGTCTCCCAGGATATCGCCTTCGGTGGGTACGAGATCGTCATCACGGACAACACGACATCCATCGTGAACACAGCCAATGCGGGATTGACCAACGTGCGCAACATCCCCAATCCGTTCGCGTCGCGAACCATGATCGAGTTCAATGCCGGCAAGGCGGGTGAAGCGAGGATCCGGGTGTTCAACTTGGTGGGTGAGGAGATGTGGAATGAAGTGGTGCAGACCAAATTGGGCCAGAACCGTGTACCCTTCGATGGTGCACAGTTCCCGGCGGGTGTCTACCTCTACAAGATCGAATCCGGCTCCAATACGTTCACGGGTCGTATGGCCCTGCAGCGTTGAGCATGAATTGACCATTGAGCGAAGGCCCCGGGAACGGGGCCTTCGTGTTCCCGGCCATGCACAGACCACCTTTCACCGTGACCACTTTGGGCACCGGCGCTGCACTGCCAGCCCGTGGAAGGTATCCGACCTCGCAACTCGTTCAAGTGAACGGGGCGTGGTACATGGTGGATTGCGGCGAAGGCACGCAGGAACGGCTGCGCTCGATCGGCTTCAACTTCCAACGGATCGGTCACATCTTCATCAGCCACCTGCACGGCGATCACTACCTGGGGCTCATGGGGCTCATCAGCTCCATGCACCTCATGGGCAGGCTCGCCCCACTCACGGTGCATGGCCCTCCTGATCTGAAGCCCATCATCGACATGCAGCTGCGGGCTTCCGGGACCTACCTCCGCTATCCGTTCCATTTTCGAGTCACGGTACCGGTGAGCGGCGACGTGTTGGTGGAGGACGAGAGGGTCACCGTTTCATCCTTGGCCCTGCAACACCGCATCCCGTGCACCGGCTTCGTCTTTCGTGAGCGCCCGGGGCCGAGGCTGCTGAAACCCGAAAGGGTGGTGGAGATCCCCACGTTCAAGCGCACCGCCGTGAAGAACGGCGAGGATCTGGTGTTCCCGGACGGTCGGCGTGTGAGCAATGAAGAGCTGACGTTGGAGCCCCTGCGCCCGAGGAGTTACGCCTACTGTTCGGATACCGCCTACGCGCCGGAACTATTGCCATTCCTGCGTGGGGTGGACCTCCTCTACCACGAGTCCACCTTCACTACGGCGATGGCCGCACGTGCGAAGGAAACGATGCACAGCACGGCGAGCCAGGCGGCCACCATCGCGCGCGATGCAGGTGTGGGGAAGTTGCTCCTGGGGCATTTCAGTTCGCGGTACAAGAGCGTTGACGTGCTGCTGGACGAGGCGCGCGCCGTATTCCCCAACACGGTGCTGGCTTCGGAAGGCGCCGAGTTCCCCATTGCGGGGTGAACATCTTTTTTGCCGCAAGAACGATCCGTGGATAGCTTTGCGCCTTGTTAAGAATAATTCTAAACAAGAATGATCGTACGAACCCTCATCGCGGACCACAGTGAACTGGCCTTGATCGGCCTGCGCACCATCTTGTCCGAGGCGGGCCGTGTGCAGTTGGTGGGTGTGGCAAGGGATGCGGTGGCGATGGAGGCCATGATCGTGCGCCACAAGCCCCATGTGGTGTTGCTGGACCATACGGCGGAAGGCTTCGGTCCGAAGGCCATTCGGGAAGGGCTGAAGCGGTCGCGCACCACCAAATTCGTCAGCATCACCACCGACCCGTCCACCGCCACCCTCATGGCGGCCATCCGTGCGGGTGTTACCAGCTACATCCGCAAGGATTGCGATGTACAGGAGATCATCGATTCCGTTACACATACGGCCGATGGGCAGAAGTTCTTCTGTGGGAAAGTGCTGGACGTGCTTCGGAAGGCCTCCTTCGATGTGGAGCGCTTCCTCGACGAACCCTTGAGCTGTGCCCCAATGGTGCTGAGCGACCGTGAATGCCAGGTGATCACCCTGATCGCGGAAGGCAAGTCGTACACACGCATCGCCGAGGAGCTCAATCTGAGTGCGCACACGGTCATCGCCCACCGGCGCAACATCATGCAGAAGTTGGGCGTGAACAATACGGCTGCTGTTGTGCTGTATGCCGTCAAGAACGGCTTCATCAGTCCCAACAAGTTCCTGTTCGATCGCACCGCTTGATGCACCTGCGGAGGCCGCCTAAGGCCGATATCTTGCGGCATGGCGCAGGTGATCGGTGAGATAGGTGGTTCGTCGTCGCGGTGGGCTGTGCTTTTGCAGGATGGCTCCGTGCACACGTGGCCGCCCAAAGGCCAACGCTGGCCGGGCTTCAACCCTTTGAGCGGTGATGGTGCTTCTTTCTCCGCCGCGCTTCATGATCTGATCACGACCGTACAGCCGGAAGCACTGGATGCCGCTGCCATCCACATCTATGGCGCGGGTTGCGGCTCCGAAGAGCGCAGGGAGCGCATGCGGACGGCCATAGCAGGTGTTTGGCCCGATGCCGCCATCCAGGTGGAGTCTGATCTGATGGGGGCGGCCTTGGGTCTGTGCGGAAAGGGATCCGGCCTAGTCCTCATCCTCGGTACGGGCATGAATGCCGGCCACTTCGATGGGGAGCGGCTGCACAGCCCCATGCCTTCGCTGGGTTACCTGCTCGGCGATGAGGCCAGCGGTGCCGACATCGGAAGGCACTTGTTGCAGGACGTCTACTACCGGCGGATCCCTGAAGAGGTCTCGCTCCGCATCTTCGGCGAAGCGCCACCGGCATTATCCGAGGTGTTGGCGCGGATCCATCAAGCGCCCCATCCAGCCCGCGAACTGGCCAGCTTCACGGCGTTGTTGGCGCCCCATCTGCATGAGCCCTATGTGCGTGATCTGATCCAAGGACGCTTCCACGCGCTGGCCGAGCTGCTCACGGGTTTCTTCCGACCGGAACAGATCACCGAGGTGTATGCCACCGGTTCCGTGGCCTATGGGTTCCGGGAACTGCTGATGGAGACCTTGCTTGATCGGGGCATGACGCTCACCGTCGTGGAGCCTGATCCCCTGTTGGGCTTGGCGGAGCACCACCGGCAACGAGCGTGGTGATCCGCGCGCTCCCCTGTACCAGTTCCTGAAGGCGTTGGAAGGCCATTCGGTTCTCCTCCGAGTGGATGCTTCGCAGCACACGTGCTCTTTCCACGGCGGTGAGGTGCCAGCTCAAGGAGATCTGTTCGTCGTCGGAATGCCGCAGCTGGATGTCGATGATCTCCATCGGGAAATCGGTCCAGGCCGTGGCCTGCCGCAGCATGAAGTCGTAGTCCTGGTCCTGCACGCGCACCACGTTGTCGTACACGCTACCCAGCGGGTCGAGCACGCGTCCCACGAGGGATGAATTGCTGGACTTCACGTCGAGTTCTTTCTGGGTATCGCGCAGTTGGATCACCACCACACCGCTGGTGTTCGCTGCGATCCAATCACGGAAAGTGTGCAGGAAGGCCAACGAGATACGATAGCCGTAGTTATCGCGCAGCCCGGCGTCCATCACGCGCATCGGTAGTACACTGGGAAGCGAAACGAGCGGGGTGATGTACGGGAAGGTGGCGTTCATCCGCAGTGCGCTTGTGAGCTTGAGTTCCCCGGCATCCTGGTCTTGGAACATGCGCTGGAACTCGATCGCTTCGGGTTGACCGGTACTCCTGAGTTGGCCGGCTGACGCGATGCTGGTCAGGAACGCCATGGGTTGCGCAGCGATGACCAATCGGCGACCATCGTTGATGGATGCAGGAGCCATGGCGAGCAGCGGGATGCGTGCCTCACGTTCCGGTTCAACCAGATCGTTCAACCTTACATCCAGCAAGCCCCGGGTATTCTCGTTCAACCGGCGCTCGAAGGTGTAACCGCGGTCCAGCGTGTAGGATAATCCGCGGTCCTCCACACGCCGGTAGCGCACGAACATGTCGTTGGTCACGAAGCTGAATGCAAGTGGGTTCAGCATATCGGTGGAGACCTCATCGAGAATACCCAGGTCGTTCGGGTCGTGGTCGAGACCCTGCTGTCGGGCCAGATAGAGCTGTCTGTAGTAGGCGGCACCGATCAGGCCACCCGAGGATCCGGTCATCAGTGCCGTACGTTCCATCAACGCGCCGCCAAGGAGGCTATCCGCATGCTGCAAGCACCGCAAGGTCCATAGCGTCGCCCGTAAGCCACCACCGCTGGTATTGATGAGGATCAGCGGTGGCTTCTGGCCCGTGCTGGTGAGACCTTGGTTGTCCTGCTTCCATAGCTCCAAGGTCTTCAACGTGGCTTGTGCATCCGACCTGGCGGCCGTGGTATCAGTGGCCAGTGCGTGGATGGTGGGTCGGTCATAGGTGGCGGGTTCCACCGTGTAATCCAGGCCATAGGCATGGTTGTCGTAGAAGAACCGATCGGTGTATTGGCTCAACAGGTTCACCCCGATGATGATACCGATGATCACCGTGCCCGTCCACCCCTGGAGCCAGCTGAAGAGCGCACTGATCACCATGATCAGCATGGTGAGCAAGAGGAACACACTGGCCCCGGCGGGGATGGCGAAGAAGCGGAACTCGCTGAAGGCGCCGAGCGCGATGAAACTGAGGACGAGGACCACTTCGAAGATGGCTCCATTGATGTGGTTCTGCCAGAGCACATCGCGCAGCAACTCCTTGTCGTAGTGCGCGCTGCTGCGTGCGAGCATGATGCGCAGGCGCGGGGTCAGGTAGCTCTCCACCCGCCACTTCTCCGAACGTTGCTGGCGTTTCAGCCAACGCATGGCCTTGCGCTGCTCCACCTTGCGCTGGGGTGGTGCATCGTGCTGCGGACCGATGATATCCACGAGGGGTTCCACCGGCCGGTAATGCTCCGCATCGCTGCCGAGCATCTTGATGATATCGGTGTTGGTGCGGGTGAAGTAGAGGAGCGCCAGGGCCAGGAAGAGCAGGATGCCGAAGAGGAATCCGGCGAGGTGGATGATGATGGATGGCGCCGAGATGAGTTCCTTCGTGTATTGGAAGCGTGCCGAACAGACGAGGAAGGTGGCGATGAAGAGCCCAGGGATGAGGGCGTTGTTGATGTTGAACTTGAGGAAGGGCCGGGCGATGGTGGCGATGAAGGGAAAGCGGTAGCCATGCATCGCATAGCTGTACAGGTTGAAGGCGGTGATGAAGCCCCCGAGCGCGAAACCCGTGATGGCATAGGAGATGAAACCGACCTGGCCGAAGTACTCCGGGTACAGGAAGAGGTACGGGATACCATATTTCACACCCACGCTCTCAGTGATGTAACCGAAGAGCAGCAGCCAGGTGAACAGCAGTAGGTGGTTCTTCTTCAGGTGGAGCACAAGCAGCTGTACCGGGAAGAAGTAGAAGATCCTTCGGCTGAACTTGCGGTATGTGCTGCGGGCACCCAAGGGGCGGTCTTCGATGGCGTGCACGAGGTGCGCACGTCAATTATACGCCGAAGGTGCCCCGAGTGTTGTCCGATCACACCTTGGCCAGGGTCAGGGCCATTACTTCGGCCTCCAGCGCATCGGCTTGGACCTTGAGCGCTTCTGCCTTCGCTAGCACCTCGCTCTTGAAGGTGGCATCGTCCAATCCGGCGCAATTGATGCGGACATTGAGATAGCCACCCAGGGCTCCTGTACGGGCGCAAAGGGCACCCACACCGGCATCACTCACACTGGCTGGCAGGCCGTTCTCCGCCATCGCTTTCATCAGGGCCATGCTCTCCACGCACACCTCCATGGTGCGCAAGGGGGTCAGGATGGCGCCTTTGGTGGCTTCTGTCATGGCGGCCTTGCGTGCGGCCTTTTCAGCGTCGCTTCCTTTCGGCAGACCCATCGCGGCCATGATGCGGTCGAAGGCGCGAGTGTCCTCGTCCACCAGGAACAAAAGCTCGTTCCGCAGCTTTTCTCCCACCACGGCCCAATCGCTGAACTCCTTCCAGCGGTCGTCCCAGCCGCGTTTGTGCGCGCTCAGGTTGGCCACCATCGCACCGAGCGAAACCCCGAGGGCGCCGACATATGCGGCCACGGAGCCACCACCGGGAGCCGGGCTTTCACCCGCGGTCTCTTCGCTGAAGCGTTTCAGGTCCATGCGTACGAGCCGCTCGGTGTTGGGCTCTTCCAGCATGTATTCGATCACCTTCTTCTGCGGATCGAAGGGGCCGAGGTCATCCAGCCCCAGCGATTTCACGGCGATCTTGATCTTCTCACGTTCGCTGATGCCAAGGCTCCGTTCCTGACGGGTCAGGTAGAAGTCGGCCGCATCGAGCAAGCTCTGCTTCGGGATCAGGCCCACCAGTTCGCTTCCCGTTACTCGGATGCCGCGTGCCTCCGCAGCCTTGCACGCCTCGTCGAAGGCCACATGCACCGGCGTTATGGTGATGTCCGTCAGGTTCAACGAGAGTTGTGCGATGCCGTACTCTTCGATGTACCAGCCGATGCCCTTGACCGCCTTCAGCTTACCGGGTTCCTGCACTTCGGTGCCATCGGCCTGTTTCACCTTGCGGCCCGCTTCGCGGATGTCGAAAGCGATGGCGTTCGCCCGGCGCGTGCTGGTGCTGTTCAGGTTCACGTTATAGGCCACGAGGAAGTTGCGCGCTCCGATGGCGATGGCGCCGCTGCGGGCCACACTGTCGGTGAAGGCTGCAGGACCGAAGTCGGGCTTCCACGCGGGATCGGTCAGCTTCTTGGGCAGACCTTCGTACTCGCCGCTCCGGTTGTTGGCCAGGTTGCGGCGTTTCTCTTCGCTGGCCGCGTACTCATAGAGGTACACGGGGATCTTGAGCTCGTTGCCCACGCGTTCTCCGAGCTTCTTCGCGAAGGCCGCGCATTCTTCCATGCTCACCCCGCTGATGGGCACGAGCGGACAAACATCCGTGGCGCCGAAACGAGGATGCTCGCCCTTGTGTCCGCGCATGTCGATCAACTCCTGTGCCTTCTTGATCAGCCGGTAGGCGGCTTCGATCACGTTCTCGGGTTCACCCACGAAGGTGATCACCGTGCGGTTCGTGGCTTTTCCAGGGTCCACATCCAGGAGGCGGACACCTTCCACGGTCTCGACAACGGCGGCGATGGCATCGATCTTGGCACGGTCGCGGCCCTCGCTGATGTTGGGCACGCATTCGATCAAACGGCGGTTCATGGTCGGGGAATTGGGTACTGCACCGGAGTGCGGGCGGCAAAGCTAGGGCTCACGGTCGTGCGCTGCGGGGCCTACGGGAACAGCACGGTGACCAGGTTGTTCAACG
This sequence comes from Flavobacteriales bacterium, assembly GCA_016787995.1. Lineage (GTDB taxonomy): Bacteria > Bacteroidota > Bacteroidia > Flavobacteriales_F > PHOS-HE28 > PHOS-HE28. The sequence continues at coordinate 9,991 of JAEUTB010000249.1, forward strand.
TGTGCAACAGGACGGGGACCCAGATGGAACCGCTTCGCGCCCGGGCATAACCGAGCACCACGCCCATGGGCAGGATCAGCAGCATGACGGCCGGGTCATATTGCATGTGCATGAGGGCGAAGACACCGGCGGTGAGGGCTACCGAGATGTTGTCATCGAACATGTGGCGAATGGAGCCGAAGAGGAGACCACGCACCAGGAATTCCTCGAAGACCGGTGCCACGATGCCCACACCAAGGATGAGCCATGCCATGTTGGTGGTGCTACCGATCACCTTCTGCATGAAGTCGGTCCGGAAGGCCGGCGACAGGTAGGCGAGGAGTTCGATCATCAGCCCCAACACGATGAAAACGCCCAGCCATAGCACCACTTGTTTCCAAGGGGCCGCACGCAACCCGAGGAACTGGGCGGTGAGGCCCCGCTTCCATAAGCGCACGGCTCCAACGATGAGCAAGGTGCAGATGGCTCCGCTCCAAATGGCCTCCTGCGCCACGAGGTCGCCGTTGAAGACCAGGTCGTTCATGCGCTCCTCCATCCGCGGATCGGAGAGCAGGTCAAGGGAGAAGCCCTCGCTCATCAGGTCGGGCGAGTGGCGCAGGACGCCGCCGATGAAGACGCTGGATTGGATCAGGAAGAAGACCATGATCACCACCCCGAAGAGCGATACCCCCATGGCGAACTCCAGCCCCGGGGGCCGCACGATGGCGGGCTGGGGCCCCTCGGAGGATCGCTGATCAGGACCGGACGGGAATTCCATCGATGAGGACGGTGTCGATATGGTCGTTGCCGAACGCGTAAGGAAGATACGCGAGCGAAGGTACCTCCTTCGTGATGATCAAGCTGGCGCGTTTGCCGACGGTGATGCTGCCGAGTTCATCCGCCAGCTTCATGGCCGCCGCGCTGTTCAGGGTCATGGCGTTGATGGCTTCCTCGGGCAGCATGCGCGCTTGTATGCAGGCAAGCGAGAGCACGAAGTTCATGTTCCCGCTGGGCGTAGTGCCGGGGTTGAAGTCCGTGGCCAATGCGACGGGGATATCGCGCTGCATCAGTTCCCGGGCCGGGCCGTAGGGTATTCGGATGAAGAAGGAACAGGAGGGGAGCAGGGTGGGTATCGGTTCTGAAGTATCCCCCCGTGCATAGGCCTCGGCCAGCGCTTCGATATCCGCTTCGGTCATCACCTCCAGGTGGTCAACGCTCAGCGCATCGTGCTTGATCGCCGCCTGGATGCCACCGATGCTCGTGAATTGATTGACGTGCACCTTGCCGGACATTCCCTTCGCTGCACCGGCTTCGAGGATGCGTTCCAACTCGGCCACGGTGAAATAGTTCGTTTCGCAGAATACGTCGATGAAGTCGGCCAGGCCTTCGGCTTCCACCTGCGGAAGCAGCTCGTTCAAGATCAGATCCAGGTAGGCGGAACGATCCTGCTTGAACTCAACGGGAAGTGCGTGCGCCGCGAGCAAGGTGGTCTTGATCCGCAAGGGCAGTGCGCTCTTCAGCCGTTTCGCCACACGCAACATCTTCAGTTCGCTCTCCACCGTAAGACCATAGCCGCTCTTGATCTCCACGGCCACCGTGCCTTGGCGCATCATCGAACGAAGTCTGGTCTCCGCTTTCAGGAAGAGCTCATCTTCGCTCATCGCACGCAGCTTGGCCGCGCTGTTCAGGATCCCGCCGCCACGTGCCGCTATCTCCTGGTAGGAGAGGCCGTTGATCTTGTCCACGAACTCCTCTTCGCGAGGGGCGGCGTGGATGGTGTGCGTGTGCGGATCGCACCATCCCGGAAGGACATAGCGCCCGGAAGCATCGATCACCTCGGCAACTCCACCCTCCAGCTCAGGGTCGAAGGTGCTCATCGGTCCGAAAGCCGAGATACGACCGTCGTCCGCCACGAGCCAGCCATCCGTGATGGTCGGTAACTCGGCCATGGACCTTCCGCGTACCAGTCGCTGGCCTGGAGGACGGATCCCGACAAGAGCTTTGGCGTTCTTGATCAGCAGGCGGCGCATGTGCGGCAAAGAAAGCCGATCGCAGCCGTGCAAAGCCCCATTCTTCCTAACGATCCATTGGTGGATCCACGGTCTTGCGTTCTACGGGCGTCCGCTACAAGCGGGCCTACTTTTGTACCTGCTTCGGCCACCGGCCAAGCGACCCACATGCCCGGCAATTCCTTCGGACAGATCTTCCGGTTGACCACCTTCGGCGAGAGCCATGGGGTGGGCATCGGTGGCGTATTGGATGGCTGCCCGGCGGGCTTGCACCTGGATCTGGAAGCCGTTCAAGTGGAACTCGATCGCCGCAGGCCGGGAAGTACATCCCTTGGAACAACGCGGAACGAATCGGACAAGGTCGAATTCCTGAGCGGCATCCTTGATGGGGTCACCTTGGGCACGCCCATCGCCTTCTTGTTGCGCAACACCGATGCACGGAGCAAGGACTACGAGGCGTTGAAGGACATCTTCCGACCGGGGCACGCCGATATGACGTGGGAGGAGAAATACGGCCTGCGTGATCATCGCGGTGGTGGTCGGAGCAGTGCGCGCGAAACGGCTGCGCGCGTGGTGGGTGGCGCCATCGCGCGACAATTGCTGGCCACGCACGGCATACGCGTGAACGGTTATGTGCAGCAGGTGGGAGCGACTTCGACGACCAAGCCTTACACCGCACTGGAACTGGACTCCGTTTGGAACAACGCCGTGCGCACGGCTGACCCAGCTGCAGTGGGCCCCATGACCGCGTTGATCGAAGCCGTGCGGGCCGAGGGCGATTCGATCGGAGGCGTTATTTCCTGTGTGGTGCGCGATGTGCCGTTGGGGCTGGGCGAACCGGTGTTCGATCGGCTGGAGGCTGACCTCGCGAAGGCCATGCTCTCCATCAACGCCACCAAGGGATTCGAGATCGGTGATGGCTTCGCGGCCGCTGCGGCGCGCGGATCGGAGCACAATGACACGTACACCTTCGGCACCCGCAAACTGAATACACCACAGTCTGGTGCGCAGGTGCGGGTGGAGGAAGGAGCGATACGCACCACCACCAACCATGGCGGCGGAACCTTGGGTGGCATCAGCAACGGCGAGGATATCTGGTTCCGCGTGGCCTTCAAACCACCGGCCACCATCGCGAAAGCCCAGCGAACCGTTGACCGCTCCGGCAACCCCGTGGTGCTGGAAGCTCAAGGAAGGCATGATCCTTGCGTGGTACCGCGCGCGGTGCCCATCGTGGAAGCCATGACCTGCCTCGTACTCGCCGACCATCTCCTCAGGGATCGAACCGTACGGGCGCATATCAGCGCCCCCCAATAATGTCGACCATGGCAAAGTGGACCAAACGCATCCTGCTCACCCTGGGCATCCTCATCTTACTCCTCCTTGGTGCGGCCATCCTCATCCCCATCCTGTTCAAGGACAAGATCGAGGCGGCGGTCAAGAAGGAGGTCAACAACAACATCAACGCCGTGGTGGATTGGGGCGATTGGGACCTCACGATCCTGCGCAACTTCCCGGACCTCACCGTCACCATCGAGAACGTGAAGGTGAGCAACGTGGCACCCTTCGAAGGCATCGATCTGGCGCGCATCGGTTCGCTCACGGCCACGGTGGACATCAAGAGCGTCTTCGGGGATAAGATCGACATCAAACGCATCGGGCTGGTGAAGCCATCCATCCATGTGAAGGTGTTGGAGGATGGAACGGCCAACTGGGACATCGCCAAGGCGGACAGCACTGCCACCGAAGAGACGCCGGAAGACACGGCCAGCGCGTTCAATATCGGCCTTCGCGAGTATTGGATCGAAGATGGCACCTTGATCTACGATGATGCATCGCTCACCTACTACATGGACCTGAAAGGCCTGCAACACCGCGGGAACGGTGACTTCACGCAAGACCTATTCACGTTGAACACCACCACGCATGCCGACACGGCAAACGTGGTCTTCGATGGGGTGAAGTACCTCAAGAACGTGAAGGCGGACATCAAGGCCGATCTGGACATGGACATGCCCAACATGAAGTTCACCTTCAAGGAGAACGAAGCGACCATCAACCAGCTCGTGCTCGGGTTCGACGGTTGGTTGGCCATGCCGGGTGATGATATGGACATGGACCTGAAGTGGGATGCGAAGAAGACCGATTTCGGCACCCTGCTCTCCTTGGTGCCTGCCGAGTTCGCCTCTGACCTCACCGGTGTGCAAATGAGCGGTAAGGCGGGGTTCAGTGGCTATGTGAAGGGTGTCTACAACGACAACACCATGCCTGCTTTCGGGGTGAAGGTGGATGTGGACAAAGGCCGTTTCAAGTATCCTGATCTACCGAGCAGCGTGGAAGACATCTACGTGGACCTGAACATCGCCAGCCCACAGGGGAACGACATGGACAAGATGGTGGTGGACCTCAAGCGCTTCGCCATGAAGATGGCTGGCAATCCGGTGGAGGCACGCATGTACATGACCACGCCGATGAGCGATCCCAATGTGGATGCCGAATTGAAAGCGAACATGGACCTCGCCAGCGTGAAGACGGTGGTGCCGATGAAGGAGGAGCTCAAGGGTAACCTCACCGCCGACGTGCGCATGAAAGGTCGCATGAGCGATGTGGAGAAGGGCAACTACGACAAGTTCCAGGCGGACGGACGGTTGATCCTGCTCGGCATGAACTACGTGAGCGACTCATTGCCACCCGTGGGCATCAACAGCCTTTACTTCGACTTCAGCCCGCGTTTCCTGGCGCTCACAAGCTTCGATGGCAGCGTGGGCAGCAGCAACATCCAGGCGAAAGGCCGTATGGATAACTACATCCAGTGGTGGTTGAAGGACAGCACGCTCGTGGGCAGCTTCGACCTCACCGCGAACAAGTTCGACTTGAATGAACTCATGGGGCCCTCAGCACCGGAAGACACCACTGCGGCCGCCGCCGATACCAGCGCCATGAGCGTGATCGAAGTGCCAGGCAACATCGACTTCCGAATGGGTATGGCGGTGAAGGAGGTGATCTACGACAACATCAACCTCACCAATGTGCGCGGTGGGCTACACGTACATGATAAACGGGTTGATCTGAAGGACGTCTTCTTCAACCTCTTCGATGGCAGTGTGACCATGGCCGGTGGATACGACACCAAGAACATCGCGAAACCGACCATCGACCTCACTTACGACGTGAAGGAATTGGACATCGAGCAAACGGTGAAGTACATGGAGACCGTGCAGAAGATGGCGCCGATCGCCAAGACCTGTAAGGGCAAGTTCAGCACCAACCTCAGCATGAAGGCTGCTCTGGACCAGACCATGCAACCGGACATGAACACCTTGACCGGTCGGGGCACCTTGCGGACGAAGAGCGTTCGCATCGACGGGTTCCAGCCGTTGGTGGACATCGCCAAAGCGCTGAAGTTGGATGGGATCAAGAACACCACGTTGAACGATGTGGTCTTCAACTACAAGTTCGAGGAAGGCAAGATGATCACCGAGCCCTTCAACGTGAAGATCGATCGGATAAAAGCGAACGTGGGTGGCAGCACGGCCTTCGCGGATCAGGCCATCGATTATGACATGAAGGCGAAAGTTCCGAGCGACATGTTCGGTGCGGCGGCCTCCACCGCGGTGGCCGGTCTATTGGGCAAGGCGAACAGTGCGATCGGTTCGAACTTCCAGGTGCCCGCCGAGTTGGACCTCACGGCCAAGATCACCGGTACCATCGACAAGCCCATCGTGAAGCCCGTGTTCGCCGGTGGCACCTCCAATGTGAAGGATGTGGTCGTGGCGGAGGTGAAGCAGGAGTTGAACGACCAGATCGACAAGGCGAAGGAGGAGGCCGTGGCACGGGCCCGCGAAGAAGCAGCGCGTTTAGTCGCCGAAGCGCAGAAGCAGGCCGACGAGATCAAAGCGAAGGCCCGATCAGAAGCCGCGCGCATCAAAGGTGAAGCGTACAAGGCAGCTGACGATGCCGTGGCCAAGGTGACCAATCCATTGGCCAAGATGGCCGCCCAAGCCGCGGCAAAGAAGGCCAAGGAAGAAGCGGACAAGAAGGAGAAGCAGGCCGTGGCCGAAGCGGACAAGCGCGCCGATGGTCTGGTTGAGACGGCCCGGAAGAAAGGTGACGACTTGATCGCCAAAGCCGAAGCGACGAACACAACGGTAAAATAGGGAGGTAGGGAACGGATGACTTGGATGCGAAGATCCCGAAGCGTAGACCCCGCAGGTCGAACAGAACGTACAGTTGAGGACATGCGAATGATGATCGATCGTCGTGCGATGCTTGTGGTGACGCTGATCGCGTCGATGATGACCGTTCAGGCCCAGGACGAGGCCTCCGATGATCCGTGCGGCAAGCCCACGGATAAGAAGATCGTGAAACTGTTGGACGAGGCGGCCAAAGCCAAGGACCCCGTTGAACGTCACCAGAAGCTGAAAGCCTCCTTGGAGATCGACGGGGATTGTGCAGAATGCCTGTTCCAATTGGGTACATCGGCGTACCGCATCGGAAAGGAAGGGGGCAAGGGTTTCGGTCCTGCTATCAAGTATTTTGAACAGCTACAAGCGAAGTGCCCGAACTACCACAGCGATGTGCCCTACCTCTTGGGAACGATGCATTACGGGCAGGACGAATTCGCGCAGGCGGCGAAGGCATTCGAAGCCTTCCGCAAGTTCCCCAGTGATGATCCTGCGAAGCTGAGCAAGGACTTCGACAAGAAGTACACCGATGTGGAGGCCATCATGCCCGAGTTGCAGTTCTATGCGGACTTCTACAAGAACACCGCTCCATTGAACCCCTCCATCGTGCGCAATGTGAGCACGCCGGCGAAAGAGTACCTGCCCATGCTCTCGCCGGACAACGAACTGCTCTTCTTCACGCGGGTGAGCCAAGTGAAAGCCAAAGGTGATATCGTATCACGCGATGTGGAGGAGCTCACGGAAGCCCGTCGATCCGACGTGAAGGCCGATTTCAACGCAGGGCGTGCCTTGCCCGATCCGTTCAACGTGGGCGACAACTACGGGGGCTTGACCATCAGCGTGAACAACCAGGAGATGTTCGTGACCGTATGCGCGGCCCCTGATGCGAAGGGTTATCGGAATTGCGACATCTTCCGATCGCACTACGAGACCAAATTCGACCTGGACAAAGGAGGACAGACCTTCGAGTGGGCCGGTCTGGAGAACCTCGGGTCGAACATCAACACGCCGGATGGTTGGGAGAGCCAGCCTTCGTTGAGCGCCGACGGTAACACCTTGTACTACGCCACGATCCGTCCGAACACCGATGGCATCGACATCTTCGAAAGCAAGCGCGATGGCACGGGGCAATGGTCACCCGCGCGACCGGTCAAGGGCATCAACACCACCGGCGATGAGAAGGCGCCCTTCATGCACAGCGATAGTCGCACGCTCTATTTCGCAGCGAAACCGCCCACGGATGAGAGTGGAAGGGTGGACGAGAAGCGCGGCCACCGGGGCATCGGCGGTTACGACATCTTCTTCAGCAAGTTGAACGACGATGGCACCTGGACCAAGCCCAAGAACCTCGGGCATCCCTTGAACACGGATCAGGATGAGCATGGCTTGATCGTGAGCGCCGATGGACACACCGCCTACTTCGCCAGTGCACGCTACCAAGGTGCGGGTGACCTCGACATCTTCGGATTCGAACTGCCGAAAGAACTGCGCCCGGATGACATCCTCGTGGTGAAAGGGGAGGTGCGCAACGAGAAAGGCGAATTGGTGAAGGATGCGACCGTGGAGATCGAATACATGGACACCCGGAAGGTGGAAGTGATCAACGTGGACAACACCACCGGCCGTTATGCCACCGTGGTGAAACTGAAACCGGGCAGCGATGTGATCATGACGGTGAAGAAGAAAGACCACGTCTTCGACAGTCGCAGTTTCTCCGCCGAAGACACCGCACGCGTTGGTGTGGCCAAGGTGGACATGAAGGTGCAGAAGATCGAAGTGGGCAAGAGCTACCGGGTCAACGACATCAAGTACGCCACGAACTCAGCCGATATCACGAAGTCCTCTGAGTACATCCTGGATGAACTCATCGGCTTCCTGAAGGAGAACCCCACGGTGAAGATCCGGATCGAAGGCCACACCGATAGTCGCGGTGGCGCTGCCGAGAACAAGACGCTCAGTGAGAATCGCGCCAGCACCGTTAGCAACTACCTGCAAGGGAAAGGCATCGCCGCGGGCCGCCTCACCCACCAAGGCTACGGACCGGAGAAACCGATCGCTTCCAACGACACCGAGGAAGGTCGCGCCCAGAACCGACGCACGGAATTCGTGATCGTGTCGCGCTAGGCGCAGGGGTTCATTCGAGGTGGATGTCCTCGTCGCGATGGCCCATCAAACGGCTCTCGTTCACCTTCATGCGCAGGTTGAGGAACTCCACCAGTACGCTGAAGCCCATGGCGAAGTAGATGAAGGCCTTGTTGACGTGCTCACCGAAACCTTCCATGATCAGGGCAGCGCCGATCATCACTAGGAAGGAGAGGGCCAACACCTTCACGGTACCGTGCTTGTTCACGAAGTCGGCGATCGGTCCGCTGGCGAAGAGCATCAGCAGCACCGCGAAGATCACGGCCAGGGACATGATGATGAGCTGATTGCTCATCCCCACGGCGGTGATGACGCTATCGAGACTGAAGACGATATCGATCACGATGATCTGGAGCACCACGCTGAGCATGCTGCTGGCCTTGCGTTTGGGGCCATCTTTCTCGCGTTTGTGCTCCACCTTGGCATGGATCTCCACCGTGGCTTTCCAGATCAGGAAGAGTCCACCGATGATCAACACGAGGTCGCGCCCGCTGATCGGATGATCGCCGAGGTGCAGGAACGGTTCCTGCAAGCTCATGATGAAGCTGATGCTGAAGAGCAAGGCCAGGCGGGTGATCATCGCCAGACCAAGACCCAGCCGCTGTGCTTTGCGCTGGTTCTTCTTCCCCTCCAACTCGCCGCTGAGGATGCTGATGACGATGATGTTGTCGATGCCGAGCACGATCTCCAGGGCGGTGAGCGTGAGCAAGGCGATGATCCCTTCGCTGGTCAGGAGGACCGAGGGATCCAGGGTTGAAACGTCCATGGTGGGGATTGCGGAACGGGTGCGAAGCTACTGAGCGGCCGTGGACCGGGCCGGAACGAAGGGGGCCACCGCCTCGGCTACCGTGATCACTTCGTTGCGGTTCACGGGGTTAAGCCAATGGACGAGACGGTCCAATGCACCCGGGCGCACGCGTTCGATCAGGTGCAAGGGGCCCATTGCGGTCGTGGTGCGACGGATCCGCGCCTCGAGGTCCTCCTCTCCGACGAAAAGCACCACGTTCGGACGTGTGCTGTCGGGGAAAGCGGACAAGCGCGCATGCAGGTCCAGTGTGGGGTCCACCCAAGGCTCCACGCTCATTGCCCATTTGCCGCTGTAGAATAAGGGCGGCATCGGGGCGGTCCGCTTGTAGGTGTCCTCGATAAGGATCCCTTTCACAGCTTCATTTCCTTGAAGAGCCACCATGGCCTCCACCCGGCTCCGTTTGCTGTAGCTGAAGCACAGGAGCACCAAGGCCAGGGTGTTGAGGCTCCACGTGAAGGCTAGCACGCCCCGCCACAGTCGATCCCGGCCCGTCCACCATGCACTTGATGTGCGCCAAAGATCCCAAGAGACGTACCCCAGCACGAAGAAGAGCGGCACGATGGGGAGTAGGAAGCGCTCCTGCTTGTTCGGGAAATAGGAATGTATGGCCAGGAACACGATAGTGGGCAGCCAAAGCAGCAGTGGAACGGGGCGGCGAAAGAAGCCGAAGAACACCGCAGCGCTGAAGACCGGAATGAAGATGCCCAACAGCAGCAACAGGTAGTTGTACCACGGCTGATCGAAGTACGTGGTGGTGTTGGCCATGTTGTACAGTACATACTCCGTGAGCTCAGCGAATGGTCGGCCCCAGAGGAAAAGGTCGATGCCCGATTGTAAGACCAACAAGGGCACCGCCACACCGGCGCCGTACGCGATAGCAAGTCCCCATTTCCGCTGCCACAGCAGGGCCAGGGCGGGCCCAGCGGCGAAGAACAGCGTTTGGAAACGCACATTGATGGCCAGTCCTATCCACAGGCCCGCGAGCAAGGCATGGCGCAGGGCGGGGCCTTCCTTTTCCTGCACGAGTTGCCACGCGCCCAGCATGAGGAAGGGGATGCAGGCCACTTCCACCAGGTTCCGTACGCTTAGAAATGGCATGAAATAGAATAGCGCTAGGAATAGGCCTGTCCGCCAAGCGATGTGCTCATCAGCTAGGCGCAAGGCGATCCGATATCCAGTGCGCACCACCACCAAGCTCCAAACCGCATGGAGCAGGCGCACCACCACCATCACGGTCTTCGGGTCGGTGAGGCCCACGGTCTTCAGTGTCATGAAGAGCACGTAATGCAGGCCGACGTAGAAGAAGCTATGGCCACTCGGTCGTGGATCCGCGCCCTGGTTCCAGGGCAACCAGTTGTTGTAGTCGAAACCGGCCGCCCAGCTGCCGGCCGCCTCGATCACCAGGAAATGGTCGTCGTGCGCGAAGTAACCCTGGCTGAAGAACGCCGCCACCAGCCGGGGGATCAAGGCGATCACGGTGAGCGCCACCAGCGGTCGGGTGGCTGGTCTATCGAAGATGTGGAGAAGGGAACCTGCGCTCACACCGCGAAGATGCACCAGCATCCCCCTACTTTTGCACCACTTCCGTTCCCCATGAACATCGTCGTCCTCTCGCGGGACACCAAACTGTACTCCACCAAGCGGTTGGTGGAGGCCATCGAAGCGCGTGGTCACCATGCCCGGGTGGTCAACCACGTCAAGTGCGACATCCTCATCGAGAAGAAGAACCCGCAGATCCTATACGGTGGACAACCGTTAGTGGATGTGGATGCGGTAATCCCCCGCATCGGGGCCAGCGTCACGTTCTACGGCACCGCCGTGGTCCGTCAGTTCGAGATGATGAAGGTGTTCACCACCACGGAGAGCCAGGCACTCGTGCGCAGCCGCGACAAGCTGCGCAGTATGCAGATCCTCACTCGGAGTGGTGTAGGCATCCCGAAGACGGTCTTCACCAACTACAGCAAGGATGTGGGCAGCATCGTGGACAATGTGGGCGGTGCGCCGTGCATCATCAAGCTACTGGAAGGCACACAGGGCTTGGGTGTGGTACTGGCCGAAACGAAGAAAGCGGCCGTGGCGGTCTGCGAATCGTTCAACAGTTTGAAGGCGCGCGTGATCGTCCAAGAGTTCATCAAGGAGAGCCGGGGCATCGACATCCGCGCCTTCGTAGTGGATGGCCGTGTGGTAGGCGCCATGAAGCGCACCGGCAAGGAAGGCGAGTTCCGCAGCAACCTACACCGTGGCGGCACCGCCGAGCTAATCCAACTTTCTCACGAAGAGGAGGTCACGGCCATCAAAGCGGCGAAAGCGCTGGGCCTGCATGTGGCCGGTGTGGACATGCTACAGAGCGACCGCGGCCCGTTGGTGATCGAGGTGAACAGTTCACCCGGCCTCGAAGGGATCGAGGCCGCCACCGGTCAGGACATCGCCGGCGAGATAGTGAAGTTCATCGAGCGGAACGTATAGGGGCCGAAGAAGCTACCGGATCAGTAAGTTCCGCAGACGTGCCTTGGTTTCATCCACGGATACCAAGCAGCCAGCATCAAGCTCAGCCTCCCACTGCACGATGACTTGTAAGATCAGTGGCACAAGGGGAGGGAGCGTGATCGGCCGTCCTTAGTATCAACACGCTTGGTGTTCGCGTTCTCATGAGTGCTAACAGGTGGGCGAAGTCGGTATCCGCCGTGATCAGCGTATGATCATGTGAGGCACACCATTCCATGATCACAAGATCCTTTTCATCAACGCGGCCAACCGATGACCAGTGGAAGGCATGGACACCAACTTCATTGAGCCTTTCCACCACAGCAGGCGAAAGACAAACGTCCACCATGAACTTCATGCGCGATGGATCGGGATCTCCCGCTCACTGGCGCTCCATGCTGCTAACTGAAGGGCCTGGGTGATATCCTCATCTTCTAGGTAAGGGTACAACGCGATGATCTCTTCGCGGCTGTGTTTTGCAGCGACGAGACCGACGACCACCCCAACTGTGATCCGCATTCCTCGAATACACGGTCGCCCCCCCATCACCGCTGGGTCAATGGTCACTCGGTCAAGGGTTTTCATGATATGGCAAATGTACGACGACGAATGTGCCGACATCAAGGCGGATCGGTCGTCTTCTGTGCGTTCAAGTCACTTCCAGAACTCCGCCATCCGGATCCTCTCAGTGCTGAGTTTGGTCATGAAGAAGAACTGGTGAAGCTCATGCAGCCAGACCCGTCGGCCGATGCGGGTATACCACCACATGGCGCGGCGCAGTTTCCGGTCGCGGTGGAAGAAAAGGCGTAGCACGGACCGTGGGCGCGTCTGCATGATCACTTCGATCAGCTTCACGTAGAGGATCACCAGCCAAGGTTTGAGGTTCACCGTCCTGATCACCTGGTGTTTGTAGTCCCATTTGCGCTGGTCGGCGAGGATGATCTCCTTGTCCTTCACCTCCTCGAAATACGGTGTCCACTTGTGGGGTGTCACATACAAGAGTTGCACTTGGTCCGGATCA
>JAEUTB010000270.1 GCA_016787995.1 Flavobacteriales bacterium
GGACATCGAGCCGACGAGAGGCGCTTGGGACCTTGTGGTGACCCAATACACGCATCAGTTCTATGAGCCTTTCCTGCCCTACCTGGTGGTAGGTGCCCTTTCCGCGCAAGACGTTCGCGCCAGTGTGGTGCATGGTATCGCGTTCGAGGAGGTGACGCTGGCGGATACGCTTTCCCATCCCTTCAGTGCGGAGCGCGACGCGATAGGCTACGACTGGAAGGAATACGTGTTCGAGACCGCATCCTATGTGGTCGATCACTCGCGCGTCTACATCGTGGAGGATGCTGAAGGCCTGTTCTACAAGCTTCAGTTCACCGATTTCTACAGCGGGACCGGTCAGGTGGGTTGCCCCAGCTTCCGGGTGGTGGCACTTTAGAAGTCCATCTCCCCGCCGCCGTTCTGGCCTGGCTCAGCGCGCTGCTGGCCCCGTCTGCGGAAGAGCGACATGTTCTGTTCGCCGAACTTCCACGTGAGCGTGAAGCGCACGAAGCGCATTTCACGACGGCGGAAACTCTCCTGGTACAGCAATGGTGTATCCACCGTGTTGCCCCATCGCCGGCTGAAGAACACATCGTTCACCGAAAGCACTCCGGTGAGTTTGCGTGTGAAGTCGTGGCTCACCGATGCATCGAGGCCATACTGCGAAAGGGTGACCCCTTGTGGCTGTATACGCGGGCTTTCATATTCACCGTTCAATTGCACGGTCCAATCCTTCAGGAAACGGTAGTTCACCACCAGTTTGGCATCCCAGTTGGATCCTTGGTTGCGTGCGCCGCCTTGGGCACTGCTCAACGCCACATTGGTGTATTGTACAGTGCCGCTGGCCGTGATCTGCAGTCCTTGCATGGGATCCACTTTGATCACGTTCTCCCACCCCCCCGTGGTGCTGAACGCCCCGTTGATGAAGGTGTTCAACAGTATCGTGGTATCCGACGGCAATGGCGATGCATAACCAGTGATCACATCGGTGGTGTACCGACCGAATACCGAAGTGAGCCAGGTGGCCTTGCCGTTGAGGAATGGGAGCAAGTGGTTCACTTCGGCCAGGTTGCTCATCTCGGGCCCAATGGCCGGGTTACCGATCCGGACGTTTCGGGCATCGCTGAACATGATGAACGGAACGATCTGCCAATGCCGTGGGCGTTGGATCTTCCGTGAGAAGTTCACCTGCAATTCGCGTTCACTTTCGTCCCACCGGCGTACGAGGTATAACGAGGGGAAAAGCGCACGGCCCAGGTTCTCCGTGCCATCGGGGTAAGCATAGCGGAAGGTCTGGTCCTTGCCTTCCAGCCGTGTCTCGAAGAGCGTTTGTTCGAACCGAAGACCGGCCATCAATGACCAATGTGCACTCAGCTTTTGCGACCAATTGACGTAGGCGGCGTTGATGATATCCTGGATGGTGTAATCGTTGCTCAATGAAGTGTCCCGCACCTGATCTCCCACAAGAGGTGAGGTCACGAGCACTTCCAAACTCGTGCGGTCAGGGCCCACGTAGCTCTTCACGCCATATTCCAGTTTGGTCTTCTCCGATACCGGGTTGATGAAGTCCGCCTGGAAGGTGTAGGAACTCGTTCGACTCCTGCCGATGTTGTCCTGCAAGCGGGGACTATCCAAAAGGGACGAGCCATCGGCCAGATAGCTGAACAGGTCCTGCTCGCCGAAGCTCTCCCTACGGCTGTTGTTGTAAGTGAAGTCCATGGTCCACTCCTTGCCCTCCTTGGGCGACCGGTGTTTGAACAGGACCTGTGAGGTAAGGCCCATGCGTTCGCTGAAGCTGGTGTTGATCTGCTCCCCGCGCGCGAGCAACTCCCTTGCGGAGCCGAGCGAGCTGAACAGTTGTGTATCGGTACCATCATTGTTGAACCCACGCATGGATTGCGATACCGACAAGGTGCTGCGGTTGCTCACCTGCCAGTCCACGCCGATACGCCCACCGTTCATCGTACGGCTCGACTCGCTCTCGGTGTCCTGGTCGAAGTACCCGGTGTTCTCACCGAACGACCTGTCCGTCCGTCGGGTAAGACCAGTGGTCACGTTCGTGCTGGTGTTGAAGTTGTAGGAGAGGTTGAAGCCCCAACGCCCGTCCTTGGCATTGAGGTTGCCACCGAACTGGTAGCGATCATTACTTCCGATACCAGCTTGCAATTGCCCGCTGTAGCCGGGTTTGGTGTTCTTCTTCAGCACCACGTTGAGTATACCACCCGTCGTGCTCGCGTCAAATGCCGCTGATGGGTTGGTGATCAGCTCCACGCGTTCGATGTCCTCGGCCGGGATCATCTCCAAGGTCATGGAGGTGGGCCTTCCATCGATCAACACCTGCGGGTTGGAGCCGCGCATCTGTACGTTCCCATCCACATCCACGCTCAAGCCCGGTATGTTCTTCATCACCTCCACCGCCGAAGCGCCTTGGGTGGTGAGGTCCTTGTCCACGTTATACACGCGTCGATCCACTTGCATCACAGAGGTGCGTTTCTCCCCGGTCACCTCGAATTCCTTCAGCACTTCCGCATCCGGTTGAAGCACCACGTTACCGAGGTCGCGCTCCATGCGCTCGCGTGAGAGTGTGACCGGGATCACCTGCGCCTTGTACCCGATGAAGCTGATGGTCACCTTCAGACCCATCAACGGCAGGTTCTCGATCAGGAAATCGCCGTTGTTGCGTACGATGGTACCACCGAGCAGGCTATCACCGCGCTCGGCGTTCACCGTCACCGTGGCGAATTCGGCGGGTTTGTTCGTGCTCGCATCGATCACCTTGCCATACACTTTGCCGATGGTGGGCATCGGACCTCGTCCACCCGGCCGACCGCCTGCTGGTGGTTGTGCCGCTGCATCGCGTGCGATGGAGAAGAGGAGAACGAAGACGAGGACTGGGCGAAAGGCTGGATGCATGCGGATGCGTGAAGGTGCAAAAGTACCCCGTTCATCAAGGGTGCTCGGTCTCTGACCTTGTCAGGCCTTGGAAGTGTGATCGATCAACATCTTTTCACAGGTCGATGCAGGGGACAAAGAGAAAGCCCCCCGGTTCGCGGGGGGCTTTTCGTGTCGTTGGGTTCTAAGCTCTTAGTACTCGTCGCGGCGCGGACGCTCGCTACGGTATCCACCGCGGTCACCGCCACGGTCACCACCGCGATCGCTGCGGTAACCTCCACGGTCACCACCACCACCGCCGAAGCCGCGGCCACCGCCGCCGCCAAATCC